>JBCCBI010000010.1:0-28817 GCA_039034155.1 Deinococcota bacterium
CGCGAAGGCGTATCCATTTTCTGCAACACGCTCGGTTATCGCTACGATCGAGTCTTCTACTTCTTTGGCGGAGTAATGTTCTCCAGCCTCAGTTTCTGGTGGCAATTGATTTTGATGGTGTGGGCATTACCTTACCTATGGCGCTCGAGGCAGGTGCGTACAGCCTCAACATCACTATCAGTACACCAGATGGACGTGAAGCTGACCAAGTTGTGAAATTTGCTGTTGGAGATACGCCGTCACTTCTGCGCCAGTTTGTGAGCCGCAACATCACCATGCGCGCCATTGACAGCGGCGCACCCCTTTATGATGGTGGCAATCTAGCCACGGGTGACGACAGGTTGGTTGCTGTATTGCTCGAGGAACTGCGTCAGACAGCCTCGCTCGCCGCAGAAGCGTTACCAGCTGTTGAGGAAGGCCGCTTTGCGGGACTAGATGGCGAAGCTCTCTTTTTAGAAACTAGCGACGATGACATCAGCGACTTTTTGAATTATCTGCTCGCCAGCCCCGGCACCACCAACGCAGATTTTAGCTTTGTGGAAGCTTACGCGCAGTGGGCGCTCGAGGGTGCGCCGATTGATCCTTAACGTCATGCACTTTCAACTTCAACAGTTGATTTCTCTTCAACTTCAATAACGCATCAACGCCGCTCCGATATTATCTTCCAGAGCGGCGTTTCTTTGTTTGTGATGTCATCTGTTTCTTGAGTTGCCACGGCTTCTTACAAAGGTTACATCCAACTCATGTCAGCTTTACAAACTGATGTCGCCGACGCCGCAAACATCAACAGTATCAGCCACAAAAATCATTGTTGACGACGCGCCTACACTAGCCTGATACTTCACGATGCTGCCTCACCACGCGAATCCACTTGATAGCGTTAAACCCACTCACTGCAGCGCAACCAAGTGCACCCCAACGTCCCCAAACAGCAATCATCACTACTTTGACAAGATAGTAGCGCCCGCCCGCCGTTGCACCATCCATCGCATTGGGAAAGAGTAGCATCACTAAACCAATGATGCCAAAAACAAGGGTAAACGCGGCATACTCAAACAAGTCTGAGGCGTATTTTTCGTCTTGAGGTGATGCAGCTCGAGCCTCTTGGTCAGGGTCAATATCAACGTTGATTGATGAAGGCATAAACATCCTTTCGCCAACCTCAGCGCAAATCAAGTCCGAGGTTATATCATTTCATCAATTACGCTAGCAGACACCTCTGAATATGTCCTAGTGAGCCTAGGTCTTAAAGCTTAAACTGACCGTTTTCTTGAAATACCTCACCATCCAAGTAAATCGCACCACCTTGGCGCAAGTCACAAATCATGTCCCAGTGAATGGCAGATTCGTTGACGCCGCCTGTCTCTTTGTACGACTGTCCCAGCGCAAGGTGCACCGTGCCGCCAATTTTTTCATCGTAGAGAATCGACTTAGTAGGAATCTGAATGTTGTAGTTGGTGCCAATACCCAGCTCACCTAAAAAGCGCGCGCCATCATCGCTATTGAGCTGCGCTTGTAAAAGGTCATCACCTTTACCTGCTTGAGCTTCAACCGCTTTGCCATCTTTGAATGTGACGCGAATGTCATCAACCTCAACACCGTTCACCGCACTTGGCACCCCGTAAGTGATGTGACCGTTGGCACTGTCTTCAATTGGGCCCGTAAACACCTCACCGCTGGGCATGTTGTGATGACCAGCGCTGTTGATCCAACCGCGCCCGGCTACGTTTAAGGTTAAATCTGTTCCCTCAGCGACAATGCGTACCTCACTTGCCGAGCTTAGTCGCTCAATGAGCTGCGCTTGAAAGGTGTGGAGTTCCTGCCACTTGGCAACGGGGTCATCTTCAAACAAATACATTGCACCGTAGACAAACTTCTCGTAATCGTCCAAGCTCATACCCGCATCTTGAGCGCTGGCATCTGTTGGGTAAAGTGTACCCACCCATTTGGTCTGAAGGCGCAAATTTTGTACCTGGCGCTGGCGCTTCGCAAAACGGGATAGGGTTTCTTTGTTAGCGTTCTGCAACATGCGGTTATTGGTGCCGCCGCGCACCCGAATCCAGGCATCAACTTGTTTAATTTCGGTGAGTTCAAAGGTGGGTTCGCTCTCCAAGTAACGGTCACTGACAAGCTCGAGCATATCCAGTGACATCTCCGGATAAGCTAGGTGCAAGACAGGTTGCGCGTCCGCTTTTAAGACCTCCCGTACCAGCGCCCGCGCCATCGGCAGTGCGCCCGTATCCAAATTGAGGCTGACGAGTTCACCTTGTTTAACTTCTGTACAATATTCTATGAGCAACTTTGCGTACTTTTCATGCATAGGATGAATCATGGCTGGCAGTTTAGCATGTGCAGGTAGAGTTAACCGCAAACTTATGCAGTTGTTGTGCTGCAAATTAAAACGGCGATTTGCTTCAAATGTTGTGCACCAAATTAAAACGGCGAATTGCGTCAAATTAAATGGGACACGGGATAAGCGGGATTATGCGGGATGGGGCGGCAGGGAGCGGGTTTCTGGTGGATTCTTAAGGATTCTCATGGAAAAGTGTGGGATTTAGTGAAACAGGGGCTGCGTCAAATTAAATGGGAATGACCCTGGCTATGAGCAAGTGAAAAACGCCCAAAAAGGGCGCTTTTTTTGTTGCCGCTAACTTAAGGAGAATACAGGTAGCTTAAGACCCTATATATAGGGTAACGCTAACGCTACAGGTCGTGGATGATGCGCACGACGCGCCCCACAATGTGATCTACTTCGTCTATGGGGATGTAGAAGGGCGTGCCGTTGGTTTGCTGCGTGTTGACGCTAGTAAGCGCGTGCTCGTGGTGGTCGTCTCTGAGGTTTTTGCAGACGAAGCCACCTGTTTTGAGCTGAGCTACAACAGGCATATGAGGGGTTCCCTTGTCATCTTGGTCAACAATCACAGTATCGCCATCGTAAATGGAGTTGACATGGCTTTCCATGCTGTCACCGCGCACGTGAAAGGCAATAAGGTTACGACCGCCTACCCAGTCACTGTCTAGCCAGATGGTACTGTCTGCAACAAACTCTGTTTGCTCTGGTCCAGCCCCAACCCAACCTGCAATACCCACTTCTACTTTATGCAGTGATGGCGGCAAGTTTGCGAATGTGTCCGCCCCAGGCGCTTCTGGCTCTACTAGGTAGATGATTTCGTGTAGGGGTTTTTCTAAGGCGATAGACAGCTTAAGCAAGGTTGGGAGATTGGGCACTACCCATGCACCCCGACTTTTGGTTCGACCACGAACAATGTCGTAGAGGGTTGATCTTCCTATACCAAAATCATCCGCAAAGTCCTTGTAGGAGCCAATTCTCAGCTCTTCCATTTTGTCTTCGATGAGTTCTGCAAGTTGTGCTCTGGCAATTTGAACATCAATGCGGTTCATATCTTCGCTCATAGTAGGCAAAATACAACCACTTTTCTGTTTCAGCGATACAATTCCACTAAGATGGACTGAGGGGAGGTGAGTATGGTTAGCAAGATTATTCGTGACGCTATGGTCGAAAAGGGTGTAAATCAAGTTGAATTAGCGCGTGAGACAGGACTAAAACCCGCCACTATAAGTAAGATATTGCGGAATGGAAGCAGGCTTCAAGTATTGACAGCCGCAAAACTTCAGAGGGCTTTAGATATAGACGATGATCTTTTTATGCTTTCGCGTTCCACTGAGGTGGACGTAAAATCTGTCACAGCGGTAGCCGCTACCTAAGAAGCCAAGAAGAAAGAGGACTAATTCATGCCGTATTACAGCGAAGAAAGGGGGTGTTATCTCGTGACCGCTCAAGAGGCGTCGCAAATCTTTGGCGTATCTGATAGCACGGTACGTCGAGCTACCCGTAAAGGCGTTTATAAGGAACGTGTAACAGAGAGTCGTGAAGGTCGTGGGGCTACTACAAAAACCTTTTTTGCACCTGATGAGTTGGCTCAAGCTCTGGGGAAACCTGTCGAAGTTCACTTGGTCAAAAAAAGTTCACTTGGTCAAGTTCACTTGGTCACGCCAGCCGAGCTCGTGGAGTTTGACCAAGTGAACTCTAAGCGTGAGGGACAAGGCGAAGAGGGGGTAGTTAATACTACTGAAACAAGTTCACTTACCCACCTCGCCCAACGTGAGAATAATGAGAAAGCCATTAAGACAGGACGCACAACCGACCCGGCACTGCTCATCAACCCAGACGAAGCCGCTGCTCGTTATCAACAACTTCGCCCTCTCTTGGCACTGCCCGAAGGCAGCCGCCGCGCGGCCGCTGAACACCTCGCCACGAAAGAAGGCGTAAGCCTTACTACTATATATAGGTGGCTTGAACTCACTGAGAAAAACGGACACCTTGCTCTAGGTAGACCCCACCGCGATGACCGAGGCCGTTTGCGTATTCCCCCAGAAACGCAAAAGATTATTGTGGCAGCACTCACTGCCAACACCGCCGCCACCTCTACCCGCATGATTCACCGGGCCTTGGCACGTGCTGTGCCGGAGCTTATGACCTACGAACGCAGCGGCAAGCAGGCTACTGTCAGTGTGAGCACCTTGCACCGTATTCGCCAACGCTTGTTAGACGACCCTTACACACGGTTGTTGTTCTATGACGACACCGCTCGCAAAGAACACATCCGCAGTTATGCCGGGGAAGTCATTGCACTCCACGCCAACGAACTCTGGCAGATGGACATGACCCGTTGTGACGTACTGGTAGTGGATGTGGTCAGTGGCAAGATATTCCGCCCGCGCATTCACGCGCTTATTGACGTCTATTCTGGTTGCATTCCGGGCTTGGCGTTCAGCTTAGAAGAAAACCAAACCCAAACTGACCTAGCTATTTTGCGAGCGCTGGTTCCCAAGCCTGCACCTTACGTAGATGCGTGGCCCGTTTATGGCACACCCAAGCGCTTGTACTGGGACAACGGTAAAACCTACACCAGCGAGCACAGCCGCCGCGTGCTGTCCGAGCTTGGGGTTGAGTTGGTCTGGAGTCGCCCCCGCGTGAGTCACACACGGGGCAAGATTGAACGCTTTTTTGGGACGCTCCATAACTTTGAAAAGTCGTTACCTGGCTATGTGGGTGAAAACGCGGTCAAGCGCAGTAGCGAGCACCTACGGCGCATTGAAAAAAACACCAAGCGTTGGCTGGGTAGGGAGCTAACCCGCGACCCCGGCTATGGTGAGCGGCTCATGACCTTACACGAGTACGAACAAGCTGCGATGGACTGGTTGATGGCGGAATATCACGAGATGAAAGGCAGCACCACAGCCACCCAAAGCCGCGTCGATCACTACCTTGAAAGCGTGCGGGAACACCCCCACACCCAACGTCTTTACGACTATCACGAGTTAATCCTGACCTTTGCCCAGCGGCAAACCCGCAAAGTTGCACCAGACGGTAGCATTCGCATTCAAAATCAGTTCTGGACGCTCGAAAGTGGCGAGTTAATTAACCACGTCAACCGTGACGTGCTGGTGCTGACCAACCAATTTGCCCAGGCCACAGAGCACATTCTAGCTTGGCAAGACAGGGGTGGTGGCCTCAACATTTTAGGGGCAGCGGTGCTTATGCCCGAGCGGGCTGACAGCATGGAAGCTCGCAATCAACGCCACGCCAGTAAAGCGGCTGCCCAAGCCGCCCAGCGCAACGCCAAACAACTTGCCAAGAAACTGGCTGACCCGAGCCTCATCATCAGCAATACCTTGCGCGAGGAAGCTAGCGCCAAGCTCAATGTGGCACCTTTGCCCCAGCCTGAACGACCTACCGCGCACTTAGCGGCCGCTAATCCGACACCCACACCAGAGATCCCCGACGACGACATCACCCGTATGATTCGCGCCTTAGACGACTACGGTACAGATGACCCCAAAGAAATTATGCGCCTGAGCCGCGAACGCTACAGACGCATACATGAAAGGAAGCCATGAGTCACGCGAAGCCACTCAACCTCACGACCTATCTTCAGGAACTGTCACCTAGGCGAGTCGTTAACCTAGACATGAAGTTCGATCCGGAAGGTTTGCCTCCTGCATTTAAACCCACTATAGCATTCCGCTCAGTGGTGGAACGCTTTAACTATGCCGTTGAAGTGGGCACTTCTCTGGCGCTTATCACGGGCGCTCATGGGGCGGGCAAAACGACGGCGTTTAAGTACATTGCCCACAATCATGATGCTTTGTACTGGGAAGCTCGTCCCAGTTACCGTCCACAGCACTTACTGGGTGATATTGCGCAGCGTTTAGGCGTGAACGCCGGGCAAGGCTGGCACATGCAAACGAGCATTGTGGTGGATCAACTCTACGCCAACCCGCGCCGCTTTCTAGTGGATGAAGCGCAGCGCCTCAACTATGAAGGGATGGACCTTCTTAAGTACCTTGCTGACCAGTCAGGCAGCTTGTTTATGCTGTCTGCGTCGCCCAGTTTAGAAAAGCGCATCGACAAATGGCCGGACATTGCGTCTAGGTGTAACGTTCGCGCTCGCATTTCGGCAATGGGTAGTGACGAGATGCTAAGCCTGTACGACGACAGCGGGTTTAGCCGCGAATCTTTGCTGGAAATTCACCGTATTTCTGAGGGTGTCATGCGCGTGGTGCAAGCCATACTGCGCGAGATTGACATTCACCTCAAGCTCCTTAGCGAGGAAACGGGCCGCCCCTACACCCGTGAGGGACTAGCTCCGGGGCACGTGCAAGTGTTTGCTGAAAAGGTGGTGGGTAGCCGTGTCTAAAGCCACTGTTGACAACCGCCCACCCAACTCATTCGACCGTGAGTATTCCTCTTACATCACCGAAGCTATTGAGGTGTTTTGTAGGGGGACGTACTGCAAAACACCCAATGAAGTTGTGGGGCTAGGACTCAAAAATAAGACCATGAGTGACTGGACTCAACTGCTTGACCGCTACAAAGGGAATGCAAATGGCTCGTACAAGACGCCCTAGCGGATTAGGTCCCATGCAACGCCGTTTTGATGCGCGTGAAGCCCCTGACGGCAGCGAGTACCTTGTCCCGCTGACTCAAGATGCGGCTACCTATATCTTCCTCGCCAACCCAGACGGCAGTTGGCCCCGCAAACACGCTGCCAAAATGCTCTATGACGTGCAGTGGTTGGTTGAGGGTGTTCGCGTTGAGATTGGCAACATCGGTCAAGGCGCTATGGGCGAGATGGGTGTTTATCAAGTTGTTGAAGATCGTATAACCGTTAGTGTCGATCAACCGCGTGGTGGCACTTCAAAACGCCGTACTGAAGGCTTTGGTCAGGTAAAGCGCATGGTGCTACTTGAACTCGTTCAAGACGATTACGACATGGACGAGCTACCTAAGTGGGCAAAGAAATGACTCAGCTCATCTACATGACCTACACCTTGTTAACCGTTCTAGTGTCCTGTTCAGGAGTCAGCTTATGAAAATATTGCTTTTGGCTACCCTACTCTTTTTTTTGACGTCGTGTTCCACTTCAGCGGACTCTCAACCATCACAAACCTGCGAGCAACGCTTCAACAACGCCCTTGCAAACGGCGTGGATCACACCACCGCACTGGGAAGCTACACCCAGTGCCTACTCGACCGGGGCGACATAGTCACGTCCAGAAGGGCGGCAAGACGATGAAAACCTGTAGTGAAACCCCCTACCAGATTTATTGCCGTGAGCTGCCACAACCTAACAAACGGCAGTTTAAGCGGGGTACGCATATCCGTTCCAACAGACGTAAGCGCAAACAGGCACGGCGAAATGTGCGGAAGGGCGGACAATGACTATCACACCCGGTGTTACCTACCGTGAGAAGGAAGGTAACCAACTTTATACCGTTACTGGAACCTGTTGGATCAGGCAGGGAAATCATTACATTGGCGGGGTGTTGTATGAACCTCGTGTAGTAGGCGAATCGCCCTTACGCCGCGACACATACGCCTGCACAACTTACGAATTTAGCCAAGTATTTGAACCTTGGGCGGGTGAAAGATGATCCTCGATATATCCGCACTTGCCGACGGAGAAGCATCTTATGAAGTTTTGGACATAATTGACGAGTTTTGTATCACTGAGTACGACGAAGAAGTTGAGTTAGTAAAAACCTTTTGCGACGCTGAGGGTTTAGACATGCTCTTAGCCGTCCCCCACCCTGACGTAATCCAACTCGCCGAGTTCCTACTTGAGAGTTGGGGATCGGGCGCGTGGGAATACGACAGCTGTATTGCCGATTTCTTTTCACGTCTCCGTTGGCGATTAGAGCAGGTACAACATGCCACGTAAACGTCGCAGCACCCCCAAACCCCTGCCAGACAGCGGACTTACCCGTCTACTTAAAGCCTTGGGCAACAACGCCATCCCTCGCTTCAAGCACCCCCACAGCGGGGTGCTCCTGAGCGAGCAGTCTAGCTACGACGCCGTGCTCCACACCCTGCAAGACGAAAACCACCCCGACCGCTACGCCATTGTTACCGCCGCACTAGACGCATTAGGAGACCCCGCATGAGTGAACTCGATAATCTTTTCGCTGTAGATCAAATTTTGGCAAGGCAATTTTCCCTACTCTTACTCACTGCTGTGGGCTATGACTATGCGCAAGAACGCTACCTAGAGGGTCGTATCCAACAATCAGAATTGGCTTGGTATGACGCATCTGACCTTGAATGGTTCAGGCTGTGGATAGAGACGAATAGATTCTCCTTAGCAGTGTCTGTGGGACTCAATCTTCCAACTAAAGAGGAGCTGGAGCGGCGCATTATCCACTATGTAGGTATCTGGTTAAAGGACTTTGGATTAAAACAAAGACTTTCAAAAGTTGATAACTCTATATTGTGGCAGCTAGATGCCAAGTCAGTAAAGGTTGCGCTAGACGTTCTTAAAAGGCGATCAGAATCATGAGTCTTAAAGCTAACTACACCCCTACACCCATCATTGACAAAACCAGGCAGGGGCAGCCTATTTATGACGCTGGCGAGCTGCTTGACATTGGACCCTGCCCACTTTGCGGCACAAACCTATACCGGGCTATTTCACCCAAGGGCAAGTCAGTGCTTGTGGAATTACAAGGCACCGCCCACAAATGTCCTAAGTCAACCTTGATAGGAGGGCAAGCATGAACGTTCAAAACGCTGAACCTAACACCCTTGGTTTGTACCGTATTCGTACTCAGGACAGCGTGGGCAACCCTGTGACTATCAAAGAAATCGCCGTAGATGACGACAAACTATTGAACATAGTCGTTAACCACCAGGTGATGACACTCGACCAAGAGGATGCTAAGGACCTTGCTGCATTACTTGATGACTACAGCTTGGAAGGTTCGATTAAGCCCAGCTTGTCCTCGGAACGCTTCAGACTGTTGATAACCCGCGCCCTAGCTGGTTTTGGAGCTACATTCCAAGACTTGCATAAATGGGTGTCAGAGGTTGTTGAGGACTTGGAGGAAGAAGATACCAATCAAGAGCCTGAGCGGGTTTGCTGGGTCAAGAATAGCGATAGTGCTTACCTGGCTGAACTTCCTAGTGGAATACAAATGGATGTTCAGCTCGCAGGTGATCAATGGGATGCATGGTTTGTGCGAGATGGGAATTTTTACGAGCTAGATCACTATTACCCCACCTCTGAAGACGCTAAAGAGGCCATCATGGCGCTAGCTACTGACATCCTCCGCGATGACCTTGCCGTGCTGGAAGCGAGTCTACCAGCTCATGGATAGCCTAGCTCGCTGTGACACACTTGGCTACCGCTTGCTGCTGCAGTTGATTGCTGAGCAGCCAGGGGCATCCCCTGCTTATATGCGTCGTCAGTTCCCTGATGTTCACCGCAATCATATTGGGAATTTACTACGACGGCTTGTCCAAGATCAGGTTGTGTTCAAGAAACTCTATGGGCAGTACACGATTAACTATGCCCACTTTGAGCGCTTGCGGGGTCGTTTGGCCCCGTTATTGCCCACAAATCTTGTGGGTGATGTGAGTGATGAACGCCTTAAAGCTCAAATCTACATTGTTAACGATGCGCGGTTCATCCATGCGTTTCAGCATTTAGGGGATGGGGCAACGCTAAGGGTTTTTGCAAACTATGCAGGCTTTGATATTGACAAAAATGGAACACAAAAAGACCGTGCTCATCGAATGTACTACCGTTTCCGCGATGCTGGTATGGCAACCACTGAACGGCTAGGGCCGTTTGATGTCATCATTAAACCTACAGGGCAACGCTTTGCTGACCTCAACCACGTGGTGAACAGCATTCTGGAGCCAGCATGTACGAGCGTATAGAGCCCCTGAGCAGTTTTGACCGTAAGCGCTTGGTGGAGGTTGCGGAGCGAAGCTTGTTGCTGCCCACGGAACTAGGCAAAGAACGCGGCAAGCTCACCGCGCTACGAGCTGAAAAGCGCAACTTAGAGGTTGACATTAAAAAGCGCATCATCGCCATTAAAGCTGAGTTGGTTGATGATGACGACTACCAAGCCTTGCGCAACAATACCGAACGACAAACCCGCCTAGACGAGGTATGTCAGCTTGATATCTCACTTAAAAAGATGAACACCCGCGTGTTGCAACTGGCGGTCAGCATTGACGTGGCAACCGCCAATATTGCGACATTGGAAGACGAGCGCAAGGTGAATTACGGCGTGCTGTGCGCCTACCACGCAGCCGTGCTGCACGATACCCAGCTAGAGCGTGAACTGGCGAGTGCTACTCACAAAGGGCGGGTGGCTGCAGCATGACCACAGGGCTACCCGCAGCGGTGCGTCGCCAGTTTTACCAACTTGCGGAAACACCTCAACTAGACCACGAAACTTATCTTGATGCCTGTGAGCAGATTCTGGCAGGCGAGCAGGTGTTCGATGTGCGGCGAGCTAGTGATGGGAAATATATCCGTGTTTGGAGGCTCACCGATGCAGACCAGCAAGCTTCCTGAAGTCCCACTCGGCAGCGTCACCGCACCACGTTTTGAGGATGACTGGACAAAGTACTCGGTGTGGGTACTCGACAACCACGGAGCCATTTACCGCGAGTTCCGCAGGTTGATTGATGAGTGGTTAGAGCACAACCCCACCGAAATTGTGAGTAGCCGGATGGCGCTGGAAGTGCTGCGCTGGAACACCTCCCTGCGGGCAAGTGGCGATGCGTTCAAGATCAACAACAACATCCTTCCCTTACTATCGCGGCTGTACATCCATGAGCGGCCTCACAAAGCAGTCAACTTCAAGCTTCGCAAAAGCGTGTACGACAGATGGCAGGACTACCCACAGATTAAGCGTGCGTTTGAGGTTACACGGAAGCAGGAGGGGTGATGAGCAACGAGTACAAAGAACTCCAAAAGATACTTAATGAGATCGAGAAGGATTTGAATGCGTGTATCAAGGACTTAACAGCACCTAACCTAGCTATGTTGGCTACGGGTAAGCAACACTTTGAGAGGCTACAACGCACCCACTCAGACACACTAGTCAACCTAGAAGTGCGCTGTGTACGCGGGGACGCTCCAGACTACTTGGGCGCATGGATCAACGCTCACCCCAATGAATATTTGCGACAGCGCTTGCGCTATGTGGCTTACTACATTAAGAACCACGACGGTGCCCGTGATGACCTGTAAACCGCGTTACCTTGCTCGCTGGCGAGCGGATTGCATTGCTCTAGCTCTCTGGCGAGCCTTTCATGGCTTGCGCCAGTGGGAGAGCCAGCCCCTAAAACCGGGCGATGTGGGCAACCGCCACACAAATGAGCGGCAAACAGGCAGTGCTAATGTACCAGCTCTGCTTACGATTCGGGTGGAGCCTGTTAGTGAGGTTGACATACCTGACCACAGTATCCGTTTGTGGCGCACCGATTATGAAGCCGCTAGGGCTAGTATGACCGACCGCGAACGCAATGCCCTAGACACGTGGTTACTACGTGAGCGGTATACAGCAGTGTTTGGGTTACACCGGACAGATAGGCGCATACGACGACTGTTAGACGAAGATACGGCTGAAGCGATGATGAAAATTCAAGACTTTGTGGATGTGGTTGCGCCTGTGGTGGCGTAGTAGCTATAGCCACAACTAATCACAAGTTAGTAAAAGGGGGCCTTAGCCCCCTTCTCTTTTGAATTGAAAACTGCTCAAAGTCTAAATAAAAGGCAAGTTTAGTTTATCGAAGAATACTCTGTTTCGATTTTTAGCGTCTTTAATAAGCTTGGTATAGCTGATCACCTCTGTATAGGAGTGGAGTTGGGAATTGTAGTGGTAAAAACCAAGCCCATCCGGGGTTTTCTGAAAGCTGTGGCTTTTCAAAGACGTTTTTAGAGAGTCGCTAAGGTCAGCAATAATGTAACAATAAAAAGGTGTTTGTGGGTCTACTTCTAAGGGGCGTCCTTTATGGTCTCTTGTACCAGCTTGAATGTCCATTACATATCTATTGATTTGGTCAATGGGATTACCTTTGTAATCCTCAGGGGTACCGTCACGATAATCGTCACGCATGGGTCGCTTAAACTCAATAATAACTATGCTCTGGTAGGGTGGATCTTTTTCGTTTACGATCGCAATTGGAAAATTGAAGATAACCAAGTCAGGTTCGCCTCTGGCCTCTGAGTCAACAAGTCCAAGTGTCCGAATTTGCTGATCTGATGTTAAGTAAAGATGATAAGCAAGCTTTTCATCAATGATCCATAAATTATGATCTTCTGGCCCAATGTCGTCAGATGTAACACCCATTGGAAAAATGATGTTGTGTATTGCTTTCTCAGGGGCATATTTGTCATTTTCATCTAGAGCTAGGGAAGTCTCAAGAAGTCGAAGAAACCAGTGTCTGTGAGCTATATAGTCGGACAGTTGCGACTTGGCGTAATCGTCTAGCTGTTCAAGAAATTTTCTGTAGTCCTCAGTTTGAGCGATCTTCTTACCCATAAGTAATTCATCAGCTTGTTTCTGCAGTTGTAAACCAACCTCACGATCAAGCTTGTAAAGCTCTGTATCAAGTTTATCGTCGTTGAGGCTAGAAGGGATGGTGTCAAACATCTCGCTATGGTGTTTGGCTAAAGCTCTGTATTTAGGGCGACGCTTCTGGATAAACTCAACTATCCTGTCTCTATTTTTCTCCAAAGCAGGAGTTGTATAGGGCTCTAAAAATTGCCTGCTTCGTTCCAGCACAGAACTTTCAATTGCATCGGAAGAGATCCCTAAGCTTAGTTCGTCCTCTTTAGGGAAGTGAAAACTCGTGCGGTCATCATTGACGTGATTATCGAGGTATTTTCCTGAGAGACAGGCTATATACACTGAACCGCTTTCCTCTTCCTCTTCAGGTGTTTTAAGACGATTGGAAATCCCATTGACATCTGTAGGCTTGATGAGCCTATCATGGACTACCCGATAATCAGCACAATAGTTAATTTTATGGTCCATACCGCTGCTTGCTTGAAACATCACATGGGTAAGGTTAAAGTTCTCTTCTCCAACAAGTAAATCTTCTTTTTTTGTATGTTTACGATACTCTTTGTACAAGCTATTGGCAGAGATGTGAGTCCCTGTCATTGAGTCGAATACGTCTAACCTCGGCATCTCGTCGAGTATAAAAAATGGTAGGCAGTGCTCAACAAGGCGCTTAGCCACTACATCAATCTTACGCACTGTTGCCAGAGCATATTTCTCGATAAAACCGTAAAGTTTTACTGTAGTTTCAAGCTCGGCTTCCTGATTTATGGAGGTAATCTTTGAGATTTTTTCTGGGTCGTCAGTAAGAGAAAAGCGGAACTCACGCCTATATTTTTTATCGTCTTCAACATAGATGCTTGAAATATCGACGTGTTCAAAAGCTTTTAACCACAAAAGCCTACCTACACCCCTACCACCTCGGTCAACTTTGTAACGAGAATCTGAAGTCAGAAACGAATCAAAGTTATCCTCAGTGAAGCCTATGCCATTGTCAGTGATATGAAAAGCTTGCAGAGGTAGGATTTGATTACCTTCGTCGCCATCAACCAAAACTACCTGAGTTTTGTCTCTCAAGAGCGTGACTGTTATTTTGCCGTCTTCGCGATCAGTATCTTGAATGGCATGGATAGAGTTCACCACTGCTTCAAACATTGGGAGGAGCCCTTTAGCTTGAGCGAGCGGCAATTTAGAAACTCTTCCTTCAAGGTTGATTTTCATTGACATATTATAATACCTCTAAGTGACGCAACTAAGGAGTATCGCCCCCTAGCTGCGTCTGTACGTCAATTAGCTAGGATGTTTCAAACAGCTGACATAATCGTGCTGCTGCGTCTTGCATTCCCATGACATATACCTGTCGAAGATGACTAACGACCTCCAGGTCAATATCATGCTTGGTGACATAGGCTTCAATACGGTTGTAAGCGAGTGCGTCTAGAGGGGGTAAAGTAACCCCTGTTGTAGTATTTGCTGCATCTTTTAGGTCAGAAATTTGCGACACTGTGCATGTCCTCTCTGGCGATCAGTTGGGGCGTGGGGCATCTGGGTGTGCTAGCACCCAGGTGCCCTTATTCGTGGCGGAAGCATTGTGAACTCCTTTCTGATACACAAAACCCCTGAGCAAGAATGCCACCAGGGCTGTTGAGGCTCTGGCGCACCATCTCAGGGGCGCTGTAGCGCTAAAGCATTAGCAAACAAGCCTCGACAGATTGAGTCCAACACCCATAAAAATGAACTGTCAACGGCACGATTCTTAGTCATATCTGTTAGGTCATGAACCTAGTTTAGGTGCAAGACAAGAACGATATTCTAAAGTCTAAAAATATGAGAACGCTTAAATTTATACGTTTCATATTCATTTGTAGGCTTAATGAAACCTAGGTCACTTAGAATACCTTAAAATTTAAGCTTAAATGTAGCGAGATGCGCATCTCGCCAGTAAAATATGCTACTGTTAGATATTCTGCAAAACCCCTATTAGCCGCCCGCTGAGGCGGTTTTTTTATGCCTTGCAAAAGGCAAGAAAGAGGTGCTAGATGGCTAAGCAACTCAAGGGCGAGGTGGGCCTACGCAAAGTCAACGCGGGCGGTTACGTGTGGTGGAAAGGTGACATGTTTACAGTCGCCACAGATACCCAAAACCTGCTGGCACCCACGGTAGGCCGCACCGTTCATGTGCTCGAAACAGGTGGGCAGGTGTACATCGGCATTGGTGGGGATTACGACCAAGCGGCTGAACTTCATCCTGCCCAAGCGTGCAAGGTGAATGCGGAAGTGACGGTGGTGAATGATGCCAACTAACGTTGATAAGTACTTTGTCTATGACCACTTACCTCAACATTTGCAACTAGTAAGTGCTCCTATTGGAGATTTGGCTGCTGTACTCGACAAGTTCTTACCAGATGGCTCTGAAAAGTCTGCTGGTATGCGCAAGTTACTCGAAGCCAAAGATTGTTTTGTGCGAGCTGCGCTCGAACGTGACGACAACCTCGGCGAATCCCAAGTGGCTGAAACCCCAGCTGCTGCGTGCCGTGTTGCTGAGCCGGAGTGTGAATCATGCGAATAAAGCCCAGTGTTGTCATCATATTTTTTATTTTGGCTGCCTTGGCGTTTGGCATCATTATCCCGCTACTTAACAACATGGGCTTGGCGGGAGGATGAGCCTTCAACTACCCAAAAACACAAAGCTCATCCAGCTGGGGCTCATGGAACTAGGTCACAACCTGCAGGACTACGGTGGAGCAGATGGCATCTGGGGGCCTGCTACCGAGCGGGCGTACCAAGGCTACTTGCTCACAGAACAAGGTGGATGGCCACTGGACGACGAAAATGCCCTCAACGTCTTTTACGGCAAACCTAACATCGACACACAATACGCACCCCGCCAGACGTTTATAGATGACTTGCCCTACCCCATGTTTATGACCTGGGGAGATCGCGGTCAGATTACGAGAATTCAATGCCATGAGCTGGTGGCAGATTCGCTGCGCTCCATCCTTGAAGACATCGCTAGTGAGTTTGGTCCCAAGACCATCAAACATCATGGTCTTGACCAGTTTGGTGGCGTGGTGAGCGTGCGTCCTAAACGAGGTGGTAGCGCTCTAAGCCGTCATAGCTGGGGTATTGCTATCGACCTTGACCCCGCCCGCAACGGGCTGATGACACCTACCAACCAAGCTTATATACCCACCCGTTGCCCCAAAGTTATTGACATCTTTGCGAAGTACGGCTGGATCAGCTTGGGCAAACGTATTGGGCGAGACTGGATGCACTTTCAAGCCACTCAGTAGGAGGCGAAATTGAGACGAGCCATCTTCCTATTTGTGGTGCTGGCATTACTCACAGGTTGCCTGCCAAGCCTAAGCAACCCATGCATAGACGACTACTACGAAGTTTTTGACGACACAGCAGACCGCGATGCGGCTGCCGATGCTTACTGGACATGTGTAGGGGAGAAACGATGACCAACATTTTAGCAACGATTATTGGTGCAGTTGTAACTGCCTTTGGAACAACAGCCACAGCATGGCTCTTTGGGACCATTCGCGGGGCAAATGTGCAACTCAAAGACAAATTGGCTAATGAAGCGCTGCAACGTTTACATGACATTGTTACCACGGTTGTATTTGACACAGGCGAGGTACTCGTTAAATCGCTAGTTGAGTCTCTGAAAGATGGCAAGCTTACTGGGGTAGAACTTCAGGGCGATCTTGACGAGGCTGCTGCCTTTGCGTGGAGCTTGATGCGCAACGCAGATAAAGAAGCACTGGCTGGTGGGCTAGATAATTTTGCGCAACAAGAGTTCACGCCTATTCTCAAAGCGCGTCTTGAAGCCGAGGCACGTAAACAAGCACGGCTTGAACGGGCGGTGAAAGCATCTAACGATGCGTAGCATTCCGGTCCCCAAAACTGCCAAAACAAAAGTTATTCAACTAGGTGGCTACGTGGTGCGAGTGGGGAATCACGTTTACAAAACCCGCACTGAGGTGGCTATAACTCCTAACGGCCTTGCTGACCTAGTAGACACCGCCCTAATCCACGCGGCTGTAACTGATGCTGTCCTGAAAGCGATGGGGCGCTGCAAACGCAGGCCCCAAGAGGTGGCAGCAACGGTGCGGGTAAGCGGTGAAGAGATGGGTTGACATGACACAGGGTGACCGCGAGGTGCTTAATGAGCTGACTGATGTGGTTGGTAGGCTCGATGCAGACGGCAAAAACCAAGACACCATCAACGGCATTAAATTGCAGCTCAAAGCCTTAGAACTGATTGCTCGTATAGACGCCAAGATGACTGGGCAAGCCAAGCGCACGCCTTGGGTTAAGAAACTCCAGGCGTTGCAGCCGCTGATTACCCTCATTACCCTTATCACCCTCCTCATCATCAACTTGTTAGGTATCGAGTTGGATGTTGCCAAGATTATGCCTTGAGAAAGGAGGCGCTATGTTACGAACCCCCAACGCCGATAGGGCAAGAATGCTACGCGGCATCATCCTTAACTGTTTACACGTAGCCTCACAGGGGCAAGCCTTGAACCCTGACAATCCCAATACGATGGGGCGCGATGTCTTACTCATGACGCTAGAAAAGATGGCTAGTTTGACCAGCAACGAAGAGCTACATGCAACTCTCAATTACTTGCAGGGTAAGCAGTACATTGAGGTGGCGTGGCTCAACGATGGTACTGGTTCGTTCGCGTCAATTGAACTGTTAGTGGCTGGGATTGACCTAGCCGAAGGAACCACGCAGGACCCAGGTGTCACGTTCAGATTGAGGCGCTAATGCCTAGCGAACAAGATCGGTCCACGCAAGCCAGTAATCAGCATCGCCGTAGTAGTGATATTGAGATGACATATTTGCGAAGAGAAACGGCTGAGTTAAAAAAACAGTTGACGAGTTTGAATATTGCCGTCGTAACCAAGTTGGAGCTACTCGATAAAGGCTTCCAATCGTTGCAAGAACAGATCAAAATTTTAGCCTCGCGCCCACCAACATTCCCTGTTTGGATATTAGTGCTGGGCATTATTGCTCTACTTGCAACGGTAGGCGCGGAATTGCTGATGTTTTGGGCGATGCTTAATGGGGGTGGCAGTGGCTAACCTTGACAATTATGCAGCGTTTCAGATCATCAACAAACGCTGCAGTATCTGCCAGTCCCCGCTGCGTGACCAGATTGATGGCATGTTGCTGGGCGAAGTGCGCCGCGATGACGACAAGCCCTACCACTACCGCGACATTGTGGCTTGGGCGGAAACTCAAGGCTACACGTTTAGTCCCAGCGCCATCAGCCGCCACTACGTGAACCACGTGCAACCGTCACTAAGGACGATGCTCGAAGTGCAAGCCCAGATTGAAGCTCTTAACGAAGCCACGGGCAACCGCTTAAGCTTGCATAGCGCTTTTGCCAACATTGTGACCAGTAAGGTGCTGCGGCAACTCGACAAACTAGACGACGCTGCTTTTGACGGCGTTGAAATGGATAAGTTGCTGCGAGTCGCCTTGATGGCCGGTCGCAACTCCCTCAACATTGAACGCACCGAGGCACTCTTAAAGCCTGAAGAGGTGGCTGAAAAAGTTGCTGAAGGCATGACCCGCAAAGGGCTAAGCCCCGAAGCCATTGAGATTGCCCAGCGTGAAATTCTAGGGATGGGCTCATGAGCACAACCCAAGTGAGCACGGCACAAACTAGCACCCAACCCAAACGCTACTTCTTGGACTACCAAGAAGACTGGCTTAACGACACCAGTCGCCTTAAAATAGCTGAAAAAAGCCGCCGCATTGGCTGGACCTACGTGCAAGCCTACGAAGACGTCCGCGATGCTGCAAAGTCTAAAGAACACGGCGGCATGGATGTTTGGTTTACGTCAGCAGATATTACTGCGGCGCGAGAATACATCAATTATTGCGAGCAGTGGGTGGCGCTGCTGCAGGTTGCTGCCTCAGCTGTAAGTGAAACGGTGATCGACAAAGACGACGACGTGAAGGTACTCACGATTAAGTTTTCGTCTGGCTTCAGAGTTAATGCACTGTCGAGTAACCCTAAAGGTTTTCGCTCTAAAGGTGGCAAGGTTGTCATTGACGAGTTTGCCTTCCACGAACACGCGGATGCACTTTGGAAAGCTGCGGCACCCAGTATCCTGTGGGGGTATCCCTTACGAGTCTTTAGCTCCCACAACGGTAAAAACACCCGCTTTTACAGGATGGTTGAAGAAGCTCAGCAAGTTAACTCGCGCTGGAGTGCTCACCGCGTCACCATCTTTGATGCCATCGAAGATGGGCTAGTAGGGCGCATTTTGGGCAAGCCAGATGACGTTGCTAGCAAAGAAGAGATCGAGGAATTTTTAGAAGAAACCCGCGCCATCGCTGGCGACGAAGACACTTTTGAGCAAGAGTTCAACTGCAACCCGCAAGATGACAAAACGGCTTACATTAGCTACGGCTTGATTTACTCTTGTGAGCACCCAGATGTGCCTGATCCAGTGACGGTGCTAGGCACCGAAGTCAACGATATTCCGATTGAAGATTACAACCCGGATTGGGAGATTGAGCCCACCAATAATCCGTTGTACTTGGGCGTAGATATTGGGCGCACCAAAGATTTGACGGTGTTTTGGTTGCTCGAGCACGTTGGCGATGTGCTGTGGGCGCGGTTCATTCTGGAGCTTGCTGGTATGAAGTTCCGGCACCAGTTCAAAAACTTGTCGTATTTTCTTGACCCTGAGCGCGACCTTGTGACGCGGGCTTGTATCGACGACACCGGGTTGGGTAAGCAACTAGCTGAAGATGCCCAAGAAGACTTTGGTGAGTATCGAGTTGAGGCTGTGACCTTTACTAACCCAGTAAAGCAAGACTTAGCGGTGCGGCTCAAACGGTCGTTTGAAGACAGGGCGTTACGCAATCCTGCTAATGAGGTTGTGCGTAAAGACATCAACAAGATCAAAAAGACAACCACCTCAGCGGGTAATGTTCGCTTTGAAGGTGAGCGGGACAAGGATGGCCACGCGGATAGGTTTTGGGCGTTGGCGCTGGGGGTGCATGCAATGAACGGTGTGCCCTATGTACCCTTTGAAAGCTCAAGCGCACCACGCAGGCAAGCTCGGGAGGTCACATTGTGAACAGCTCGTTTAAGACAGCTTACAAACAACCTTCCATACGCTTTCACCAAACCTGGTCGCCTGCACTGGTAGGAACCTCCCTTAGATTATTGATGGCAGGTAAACTCCAACAAGCTGCTTTACTGGCTGATGCGGTGTTAGGTGATGACCGGGTGCAACCCACCCTGTCTAATCGCGTTAACGGGATGCTGGGCTTAACAATGCAATTTGAGCCCGATACTGAAAGCAGACGCGCCAAGAAGGTAGCAGACGCGCTCGAGCAAGATTTTTGGGACATGTTCCCTGAAAAAGCCTTAGCTGAGTTACACCGCTACGGTTTGCTAGTTGGTGCGTGTGCTGCTGAGCTAGTTTGGTACGAACGGCGTGGGCGCATGTTGCCACGTCTTAAAGTCTGGCACCCGTCGCTACTGGATTACGACGACAACGAAGACGTGTGGCGCTTGCAGCTCACCGGGCAGCAAATTGTACTCACGCCTGGTGATGGCAAGTGGTTGCTGTACACACCCTACGGCGACCGTCGCCCGTGGACCAACTCACTTGTGCGAGCTGTGGCATTACCATGGCTGGCTAAGCACTTTGCAGTCAAAGACTGGCAAGGTTACAGCGAGGTTCATGGCTCACCCACCAAAGTGGGTAAAGTACCTGCTGGCGCAAAGAAAGAAGATAAAGATAGGTTTTTAGACGAGCTATTTGACCTAGGTAGTAATGCGGCAATCAGTGTGCCTGATGGTTACTCTTACGAGCTTGTTGAGGCAAGCTCCCAAACGAGCGATGGTTTTGATAAGTTAATTAGCTGGGCAAATACCGCTGTTGCTATTAGCGTCTTAGGGCAAAATCTTACTACCGAGGTGGGCGGCGGCTCGCTGGCAGCTGCCAAGGTTCATGATGCCGTACGCAGTGATTTGCTGGAAAGTGATACCGAGAGCTTGGCCACGTTCTTACACGAGCAAGCGCTCCGGCACTGGACCGAGTTTAACTTCGGAGACAGCGAATTAACGCCGTGGGCGCTGTGGGGTAGTGACCCGCCTGAAGACACCAAAACTACTGCCGAAACCACAAACACAGCTGCTACAGCGCTATCAACCATCATGGCGACTGCTAAGACATACGGGCTGGCGGTAGACGTGCGCGAGTTAGCTGAGCGCCTTAACATCCCGCTACTTGCCAAAGGTGCTAAACCTGATTACCTGCTTGACACCGAAGACGGTGAAGACGAACCTGAGCCCACTGAGCCAGATGGCGGAGGTGATCCAGACGCAAACGAAGATAATCCAGAGGTAGATGACGTAGGAGGTGATCCAAGTCAAGCGCAAGCGGCAAGTTTACGCTTGGCGAGTGGTGACGCCCTCGCGGTAGCTCAAGGGGCTGTTGACGGGCAGGTGTACACCGATGCACTGGCTGCTGACACCGCTCGCGAGAGTTTGCCCGTGTTTGCTGAGTTTGTGGATGAGGTGCGGGCCATTATTGGTCAGGCAAGTGATTACGACGACCTACGCACGCGCCTGGCTGAGTTTTATGCTGGGCGTGACCCAGCAGCGTTTGCTAGTGTATTGCAGCGGGCGATGACCATGTCCAACTTTGCGGGACGCTATGCCGTCGTGGAAGATATGTGATGTGGGACGTTTCGTTTAATCCTGTTGACTTTGATGAGGCTATTGACTGGTTTCGTGACCGCGTGCCCATGACCCGCGCAGAGGCTGCTGAACTTGACGAGTTAACCCGCACGCGGGCGTTTTGGGTAAGTCACGTGGCAGAAGCCGACCTCATCAATGACGTGATGCTGGCGATCGACAAAGCGCTAGCAGAAGGCACTACCTACGCCACATTCAAAGAAGATATTGCAGCTGAGTTGCTTGCTCGCTGGTTAAATGACGACCGAGTAACCGACCCGCTTACTCGCATGGAAACAATCTTCCTTAGCAACTTGCAAAGTGCCTATGCGGCTGGGCGCTACCAGCAGCAAACCAACCCTGCGGTGTTACGAGCGAGACCGTTTTGGCTGTACGACGCAGTGATTGACGAGGATACATCCGATATATGTCGCAACTTAAACGGGACGCTGCTACCTGCTACCGACTCATTTTGGCAGACACGTTACCCACCAAATCACTTCCGCTGCCGCAGCACTATTCGCAGTTTGACAGCTCGCGAAGCTGAGGCTAGGGGTATTACCGAAACACCCACAACTCAAGAGGCTGATACTGGTTGGCGGCAACTCCCCAGCTTGGAGCCGCCTGAAACCAAGGAGTATCACCCGGCGCTCGCTGCTGAGGTTGAACGCAAACTTGATAATTTGAACTGAGTGCCGTTTTAAGGCCACTCCAACTTGACTCGTTGATACCTACACTCGAGAATCTGTTCAAACAGAAAATAGACCCCCTGTGGTGAATGCCAGCAGGGGGTTTGCCTTTGGTTACACCTTACCTTTGGAGGGTTTTCCTTGAAAAGTACACTCGCAACCGCCCAACCCTTACGTAACCGCGACTCACCCAATAGTCCGCCCACGGAAGTCTTTTTGTTTCCGATGGGCACCTTTCAAGCTCGATGGCTCGGCGGTGAAGAGCACACTGGCACCTTTGACGACGTAGCCGCCGAGCATGTAATGGCAGCTTATGCCAGTCGTGGGCATGATTTGGCTATCGACTACAATCACCGTTCTATTGACTTAGATGCCGATGAGCATGCAGCTAGGGCTGCCGGGTCTTTTGACTTGGAGCTGCGTACTGACGGCTTATGGGCGGTCAACGTGCAGTGGACAGATACGGCAGCGCAATATATCCAAGCGCGTGAATACAGGTACATCTCACCTGTGTGGGATGAAGACGAAGACGGCAGGGTGATGGAAGTTCACAACATCGCGTTAACTGCCAACCCCGCCATGTTGGGCTATGCGCCTTTGGTGGCGACAACACCAGTGGCAACAACCTCAACCCAACCTGACAAAGGAGATTCAATGAAAAGTGTAATTACTGCCCTCAAGATGGACGAGGGGGCAAACGAACAAGCCGTGGCAACGCGGGCGGCAAAGTTGGTGGGCTTAGAGCAAGCTGTGCTGGGCTTAACGGGTGCAACCAATTTAGAGCAAGCCCAAGGCACGCTCAACGCTTGGCAACAAGCCAGCACGCAACTTGCCACCGTGACTGAGCAACTTGAAACCAGCCAAGCGCAACTCGTGAAGCAAGAGCGCGACACGTTGATTGCAGACGCGCTCAAAGCCAACAAGCTTTCACCCGCCCTGAAAGACTGGGCAGAAGCTGCCCCACTTGAAACCTTGAAGTCCTTTTTAGCCTCTGCACCCACCTTGATCCCAACCGAAACCAAAGACGGTGCCACAGTGGCAACCGGGTCAGTGGCTGGCAAAGCTTGGGATGACATGACTCCAATGGAACGCCACAACCTCTACGTCAGCGACCAGGACAGCTACCAAGCTCTTAGAGCAGGTGCTGTGAAAGGTGGTAACTAATGGCCACGACCCGAAGCGATTTAGTTATTCCTGAAATTTTGATGGATGCCGTTCAAGGTGCTTGGCCCGACCAGATTGCATTAGCCGGTACAGGTGCGGCGGTCGAGTCCAGCACACTGCCAAGTAACCGTGGTGGCGACACGGTTACAGTTCCTTACTTTGGTTCACTGGGTGAGTTTGAAGACGTTAACGAAGGTGACGCCCTTACCGTTGCAACCTTTGCGCAAAGTAGCGAAGAAGCTACTGTGCAACGTACTGGTAAAGCTACTGAGCTTACGACCTGGGCGCAGATGTCTGCGCTTTACGCTGACCCCTACCAAGAAGCAACAAGGCAAATGATTGCTGGTGCCCAGCGCAGGTTTGATAGTGCGCTGATTACGGCTGCCACGGCTGCACCTTTGACATCACCTGCAGACCGCCCAGGTGATGGTGCCATTCGCTTTGAACCTACTGAATCATCTGCCAACGTACCGATTGGTTACGACGTGCTCGTAGACGCCCTAGGGCAATGGGGCGACGA
Source organism: Deinococcota bacterium (assembly GCA_039034155.1). Classification (GTDB taxonomy): domain Bacteria; phylum Deinococcota; class Deinococci; order Deinococcales; family Trueperaceae; genus JBCCBI01. Next base: position 23,984 of record JBCCBI010000010.1, read on the forward strand.
AGACCAAGACGTAGTAGCGATGGTGATTCACAGTAAGATTCGTGACGACCTGCGCAAACTTAAAGACGCGAACGACCTCCCCTTGTTCACTGACCCTGTTGCGGATGGGGAGCTGCCGCGCATTTTGGGTAAACCCGTATTAGTCAGTGACCGCATCCCACGCCTTAGCACACCAGACCGTTACATGACCCTGTTCATCAAACGGGGTGCGTTGGCACTTTGGTATAACGCTGTGCCCACAATTGAAACTGACCGCGACATTTTGGTTGATTCAGACGTGATGGCAACCAACATCTACTACGTCGCTCACCGCTACGGGCGCTTACCTATGAGCGAAAAACCCGGCGTGGTGCAGCTCATTACAACCTAATGGGACTGGCTATGTTGCGGCGGCATCGTGAGAAGCAACGAGCCGCCCAGACACCACAATCCACCCCAAAGACACCGCTAGCGGACGACTTCCCAAAGCGTGAGCAACTTGCCACGCAAGGCTATGAACACTACGAAGACTTTCGTGGTGTGAGGCTTGAAGAACTCACTGTAATCAAGGGCATCGGACCGTCCAAAGCAAGTGAAATTCTGGGGTTGGTTGACGGTTATATGCTAGCTAAGGGCATCAGTAATGGCGTACCTGACAGCAGCCCAACTTGATACTGGCCACCTGCCATCGGACGTCCAAAACAAAGCCACGGAAGTTGAGAAAGATCAGGCCATCAGTGCCGCAAGTGCTGAGGCGGATAGCTACTTACGAGCGGCGGGCTACACCTTGCCACTCACCACGTGGGGCGACGACCTGCGCAGCAACGTTGGCTGGCTAGCAGCGTTCAGGCTGATCTCAAAACTTCAAATGTTACCTGAGCCAGCTGATAAGTCTGCACCGTACATCAACTACAAGGCGGCAATGGCGTGGTTTAACGCTCTAGCTGCGGGCAAGGTGAGCTTGGACGTTGCCCCCACACTAGATGCTGAGGATAGTGCCACCGCACCCGAGGTTAGAAGTAACCCGAAACGGGGGTGGTAAATGCCCGTAGGTGTCGAATTTAACGTTCGTGATGTAACGGGTATAGGTGCCAGGTTACAGCGATTAGCTGAAACCAACCCAAGTGACGCCCTGCCAGTTATAGGCGAGTCAATCACTGCCAAAGTCCAAGAAACCTTTGAGAAGGCACAAGACCCTTACGGCACGCCCTGGAAACAGCTAAGCGCTCTGACGTTAGCGATGCGCGGGGCAAGTGCCCGCCCGCTGCAAGATACCCGCAGATTACGCAACTCAATTAACTACCAGGTACGCGACGGCAAAGCGGTGGCGGTAGGCACCAATGTGATTTATGCGCGGGTTCACCAGTTTGGCAACCCAACTCACCGCGTGTTTGGTGGTCCCGTAAGCCCTTTACCTGCCCGCCCGTTTTTGCCCTGGAAGACACCCAACGCTAAACCGGAACTTCCGAAGGCATGGATGGTGGAAGCAGTGAATGCATTAGAGGCGCTTTATGAACCCACTTGATGACATCGCTAAAGCTTTACTCACCAAAGCTACGGCGCTACCTGAAATTACAGACGGTCGCACGGGTGAGGGTGGGATCATCCCCAGCACGCCGTATATAGAAGTCGGTGATGGTCGCGGACAGGTGCAAGGCTTAGCTGCTGGCGCGGGTATGGACGACCTCACCGCACAGTTTTTTGTAATTGCTTACGAGCGCTTTAACGGTTCTGATCCCGCCCCGCAAAAAGAGACTTTACGCAAGTTTTACTGGGATTACTACGGCGCACTTCGAGCTGATTACACGCTCGGTGATTTATGTGAGGAAGCGCGGGTAACTGGCTTTGATGCCGACCTGACAAAGAGAAACAACGTTGAGTATTGGTACTTCGCTCTAACAGTTGAAGTACGACTGGAGATTGAACCTTGAAACTTGTTAAATACACACCCCAAGAAGGGCGCATGGTGCCGGGCTGGAAAGTGGGTGAGGAACGCGAAGTTAGTGATACTGACGCTCGCTCGCTCCTCAACACGGACCAGTTCACTGAAGTCACCAAAGCCGCGCCTAAGAAGCCCGAGAAACCGCAGGCAAAACCAAAGGAGCGTGAATAATGGGCACTGGAGCCACTGGGCACGTTGGCCTAGCTAAGGAAACCACATGGGGTACGGGTGTCGCGCCCACAGTGTGGCCCCTTGGCACAGAAGATTTGAATGCGGACTTCCCCGAGATTGAAGTTGATGTACCCTCGGGTAGTCGTAACGCACCCCGTAGCGACCGTGGTCGCCCGTCATTTGCTGGGAGTATATCGGGTATTTTGGCAAAACCCAACTCGTTGGGACATATCTTGCAAGCGGCACTTATAGCGCCCACCACAACGGGGGCGGGGCCTAACTATTTTCATACATTTGTGCCTCGTCAAGCACCCGTGTCTTCTGATGTAGCATTGGTACCCTACAGCGTTCAGTCAACGCGGGGTGATAAAACAACCCGCTTTAATGGATGCCAGCTTAATGAGCTCACCCTCAACGCACCCGTAGACGGTCGTTTGACAGTTGACACGTCATGGATGGCTAAAGGTTGGACGCCTCGCGGTCTATCTGCTGCCACGCCTGTGCTGGAAACGGGTAGAACATTCATGTTCCGCCATGCTGCCCACCAAAAAGGCAGCACGCCAGCCGCCTTCAACGACATCAAAAATCTCACCCTGAGCTACACCAACAACCTTGAAGGTGACATGGCCCAAGACGGTACCGAAGAGATGCGAGCTATGTACCTGGGTACGAGTCGTCTCACCGTTGACATGACGCTGGTGTTCGCTAACACAGACGTCTTTGACAACTTTGTGGACGAAGAAGACGACCAGTACATCTTCCGTTGGGAGATTGACGCCAACACCTACTTGCAGATCACCATTCCCAACCTGAGCGTGAAGAGCTACAGCGACCCACTTTCGGGGCGCGGCATTTTGGAAGCGTCTGTCACGGCAGCAGCCGAAGACGCAGGCTCAGGGCTATTTGAAGTCGAACTTGGCAACACCACAGACGCATACTAGGGGGTAATTAGATGGGCAGTGCAACACGAAAACTACGACGGGCAATTGAGAAAAAGCGCGAAATTAAGCTTGAAGCAGAAGGTGTACCCACGCTGACCGGGAAGTATAAACCTGTGAAGTTTGGGCAACTTTTACGTGAAGCAGGTGCAGTTGATAGTCCCTATCTGAAATTTTTTGATGGGTCACTAGTTGGTGATGAGCGAACAGAAGCCATCCCAACACTTTCTGACGACTCAGAAGCTTTTGAAGAATATCGCTTAATTGGTTCGCGAGTTGATGAAGCGTATTTGGTTTTAGGTGTCAAAGAGCTTTTTGATGAAGATGGAGACGTATACAAAGTTCAGTTTTCTGATGAATCTGATGATGAGTGCGTCACTATGCCAGAACTCAAAGAACTCTACGGTAGCGACGTAATACAAGACATTTACTACCGCATCTTTGAACTTTCCAATGGTCGCCCACACCCCCATGCAACCCTCAAAAAGCCAAACCCTGTGGTAGCCAAGCGATTTCCAGAATCAGATGGTGACCATCCACCTGATGTGCAAAGCGTACGGTCAAAACCCAATTGATGTCATGAACATGTCCCCAGATGATGGGGCACTTCTAATGCAGATTTACAGGCATGGGATTGGCTGGGAAAACGCTAGAGCGCGGGAAGCTGAGCAAAAACGCAAAAGTGCTAAGCTGCGCAAGCCATGAAAAAAGGGGGCGTTTGCCCCCTTGGTGATTACGGAATATGTATCCAGACTTTGCCTTGCTTGTACTGCCCGTGCCAGCCGGGCGGTAAGCGGTTTAGGTTGCGGCGTTTGTGGACGGTTTCTTTGCTGCAGCCGATAACCCCAGCGAGTTCTTCTGCTGAGTACCAGCCGTGCATGCCCCGGCACGAACTCGCAAAGTCATAGCGCAGGTTAGGCATGTCTGGCGGTTCGGGTGCGGGTATATCTGAGTAGAGCCAGCCCGCGGGCTGAGGTTCAGGCTCGCTAACGACCTGCTGAAGCCGCCCAAGTTGGCTAAACGGCAGTTCGAGCCGCACGGTGTTACTGGAGTAGTCCACGGTTGCTGTAACAGTATCCTTGGCCAACTGAGGCGCTGCTGGAGCTACCAGCTTGCCATGCCGCCATGCTACAAACACATCCCGAATCTGTTTGCGCACTTGCTTAGCGACGGGTGTGCGGGCAAACATGCAGAGGAGTACCGCGCCGTCTTCGGAGAAGTAGGTGATTTTGGGTGGACGACCCCGCTCGGTATTTTCACCGCGACTCGCGGGAAAAATCTCTAGGACGTCACTTTTGGTGAATTCATCCTTGTTAGAGCGATAAAGATCGAGAAGGTTTGAAGTGCGGGCATATTCAAGTGCTGTAGCTAAATCATCGGCGGCAACCCAAGGCTGTTCGTTAATCGCAACAAGTTCAAACATGGAACGCCTCCAAGTCGGCTAGGGTCAACTTGGAATCTTTAAAGCCCATTAAGTACGTCTGACGCAAGTGTTCGAGTAGTTCAAGGGGAACGTCGTTATGTTGTAGATATGTTTCTAATCGGTTCTGGACAAAAGCTTCAATCGGTGCTAAGTTCAACTCTGGCGTTGTATTAGCACAGCATTTATGACACATTTGAGTGTCTCCTTTCATGCTCGCGAGGCTGGGAGGGACATGGCGCGGGTGGCTGCCCGCGCTTTTCTTTTGGTTAACTCCTTTCTGAAGGCCACAAAAAACCCTCTGGATTTGGGGCTACGAGTTGACTAGACCGCGTATACAACCAAAGAGACCAGAGGGCAAAAGTAGTTTACACACTGTAAGCC
>JBCCBI010000011.1:0-28505 GCA_039034155.1 Deinococcota bacterium
CAACAACCAGCGGCGTAGCTATGGGCGTGGGTACAAGGGGCACGTCAGTATGAAGGTCACCTTGGACATCACCGGTCGCTAGTAGGTGCTTAATTTCAGCTAAGTCGTCAGCAAACCTACTGCGCCAACGATCAAGGTCGCCAAATAGACCTAGCTCTAATGTCTGCCCGCCGCGTCCTAGTCCTAAACGCAAGCGTCCGCCGGAAAGGTGCTGTAAGAGCGATGCTTGGGAAGTAAGGCGTACGGGGTGCGTGTGTGGTAAAACCACCACGCCAGTCCCAATGGTGAGGCGTTCGGTATGACCTAGCAGGTAACTTGCGAGCGTGAGCGCGCAAGGATTGACCACGTGTGGATTAAACTGATGCTCGGTAGTCCAAACCTCATCCCAGCCGAGGCGTTCGGCAGCTTTGGCGTAGTTGACGGCTTGCTGCAAAGGACGTGCGGTATTGCCATCCTCGAGCGTGCCAGTAAATAAAATCTGGGCAAAGCGCATGTTTATTTCCTTTGATCGTTGTTACTCAGAGGTCTAAGCACGTTACTCATTCGCCAAGATCTCTTGCACTTGTTCATTGGTGAGTGGTGCGGGGAAAATATCAGGGTAGGCCAGCGGCATAATTTCGTCCAGCCATAATTCAAAGACAAGCGGATCTTCAGGGCGAGATACAGCACGCTCAACAAAGTGAATTTGCTCGTCTTTGTAGGCGCTTAACTCTTGCCATAAGGCGTTAGCCTCAAGGTTATTAAGAGCAGTTAGTGTTTCTTCTGTCCATCCATCGCCATGGTCTTCAACAATGAGTACATCAGGATCAAGGGCGAGTAAACCTTCAACACTGACTTCTTTCCAGGCGTCGCCATAGTCACTATCACAGGTGTTTGCTGGTTGAATAAACGCGCAGATTGCCCCACCGCGCGTTATGTTCCAAACGTCTCCATCAGCATCAGCATTGAACCCGTAATAGAAAGTTTTGCTACGTCCTGAGGCAATGCTGTAAGCCTCAGCGCGGTCTAAAAGGCGTTCAATTCTGGCTTCAACAATGTCTTCTTTACCAAAAACTTGTGCGAGGTTGCGCACGTCTTGAAAAAAGTCGTCTTGACTGATGCTTACATCGTAGTTTTCAAGGTAAATCGTTGCAAAATCGCCAATAGTAGTTGCTGTGTCTTCATCACCCAAAATAAGATCAGGCTCGAGCGACAAAAGCTGCTCGTAGTCAGGCGTCCAGTCGTTGTGCTCGAGCATCAAAATATCGCTAGCTCCGTCACCGTAATAGGCAGGATGCTCGGCTAGATCAATGGCTAGGGTTGCGTCTGGCTTCTCACCAATAAAGACAAGGTTGGAAACACTTTCGTTCCAAAGTGCGATGACAGTTTCAGGTACAGCATCTAGGGTGACGTCTTGACCTGCAGAGTCGGTTACGGTCAAGGGGAACTCTTGGGCAATACTAAGACTTGTAACAAGGAACAAAAAAACTAGCAGATATTTCATGGGAGTCTCCTTCGGAATCAGTAGGGCAAACCTTTTGATAAAGATGTTGGTGTTAAGAGGTTGCGTTGGTATATTCTTCTGACATGTACTCAAGCAATCGGCTATTACGGTCGTCTTGACTACGGCTAGGACAGGTTGAACAGTAGTCACCGTCTTTTTCGCGGTACCAGTAACAACAACTAGCCCGGTCTAAAAAGGCTTGGCTACGGTCTTTGTAAGTAAGGGTAAACACGCCGATTTTTGGGTGGTTTAGGGGTGAGCCCGCGACCCGCAGCACGCCGTTGATTTCATGCTCGATCTGATCTACTGGTGTTGCCACCTCAAGTTCTTGCATAAGCCAAATGAACGTAGCTGCGCAGCGGTCTGCTACGGTGAGCCACAAACCACGGGGTTTGCAGCCCAGATGGGTACACAGTTGGTCAATAACCCAGCCAAAATGCCCCTCGAGCTGCTGTCTTAACACCTCACGTAAGGCTTCTTGACTAGCTACGGTATGAACATCTGCATGGTTTGCTGCTGGATCGGTGGCTAATGCTGTAAAGGTGCCATGTGTCAGTGCAAGTGCACGTACTCCCTCTTCCTCATCTAGCTGAAGGCGGAGGTTATCTGGAGACAAGTCCGGCACGCGTTGGTCTAGCAAATAACAACTGATGCCAGCGACAATAATCTGCCACTGATACCTTTGTAAAAGCGAGCTAGCCACAATCACCTTGGATTCAGTACCAAGGTTGTCTTGTATTTTATTGACCCATTTGGGTAGTGAATCGGGATGAACAAGCTGAGTGGATGTAACCCAGTCAGATGCACTGACAGGTCCAAGCTGAAAGCGAATGTAGTCTTCGAGCTGCATAGCTCGATCTAGGGTTACTTGCAGGGGATGTGTGTTGGCCATTTGAGGTACGACTTGAGATGTCATGTGGATTAAATATGGACTGGCAGCTAATTTGCCAGAATCTTTTGAACTTGGGCATCGGTCAAAGGACCAGCTAGCACATCTGGATTAAGCCTAGGCAGTAGTGCGTCCATAGTGTTGGAAAGGGCTAGCGGCGTGGTGTCATAAAACGATGCATAGGGCACCACAAAGACACGGCCATTCTGAACAGCTGAAAGTTCTGCCCAAAGGGGTACGTCTAGCCAAGCCTCGAGGTCAATCTCGCGGTCAGGACTAGCTTCAACAAAAATGACATCGGGGTCTTCAGCAAGAAGGGCTTCAACGGTGGTCATCACCCAGTCATTGCCAAACGATACACAACTTGCCATCTCACTAAAAAGACCCATGCAGGGCGGCGCAAAAATGGTGTTGTCAGTTTCTAAACGCACGCGGGCGTATTTGGCGCTTGGGTCAACCACTTGGGTATAAGCTGCTACGCGGTCTTCTAAGCGTTCGATGTACGCGTTCGCTTGTGCTTCACGGTCAAGTATCTGTCCAAAGTTGCGCAGGTCGGCTGTAAACCCCTCCCAAATTTCGGGGTCGTTAATGTCCCACTGGGTGGTGTCTACATAAGGGCCTGCTGAGTTGTAGCTGGGTATATCTTCTATAACGGTGGCGAGTGGTGGTGCCCACTCGAGTGCGTCTTCAACTAACACAAAGAAGTCCGCGCCAAAGTCGAGTAAGAGTTCGGGATCGGGCCCGTTTTCACCCCACGCAAAGGAGGCCATCTCTTCAGCACGTTCGCCAAAGACCTCGGGTACTGTGGAGCTAGTTTTGTCAAAGTCGTGTACTAATGCTGGCAGAACATCTAGGGCGGCCATGTTGAAGATGCAGTCTGGGAGTAAGCAAATCACTCGCTCGGGTACAGCTTCAAGGGTGACGTCTTGACCGGAGGCGTCAGTAACGGTGATAGGAAAATCTTGAGTGTAGCCAAATCCTAAGGTTATAAGAACCAGCAAAACAAATCCTTTTTTCATACCTTTCTCCTTATGTCTACATGCATGAGCTACATCTACAGTGTGGTCGCTACTGGCTTCCTTGAGTAACAAAACTCGTGACGACTTCAATAGCATTTAAGGTCATGTCATAACTCCCGCTAAACAAATTGGGAATGGGATAAACCTGACCTTTTTGTACAGCTGGCACAGCTTGCCAAAGAGGACTTGCAATAATTTCCTCGTAAGCGTCTGTGCCGCCAAACGTGTCAATCAAAAGATGATCTGCTTGGATGTCACCGATTAATTCCTGTGACATTTGTGCGCCACTATTTATCCCCACAAAATCAACTAAGTTTTCAGGTGCGTTGAGGCCACAAAAGTAGTAAAGATGGGATGTTAACGAGTAGGGGAGAAAATGTTCATTGTCCATAAAACCTGGACCAATAACCCACAAGCCACCTTGTAGAGGTTGAATGAGCATGACGGTATCGTCACCAACAGCGTCTTGTAGAGGTTTGCAAGCTGCCGCAATGGTGTCTTCAGCAGCTGCTAGTCTGTTGCTTTCCGCCTCACTTAACTCAAAGATTGCACTGAGTTCAAATAGACCTTGAAACCATAATTCAGTAGGGTCATTAAAAAGCACAATTGTTGGGGCAATGGCACTGAGCTGTTCATACACAAAGTTCTGATCGCCCGAACCGTAGATAATATGGCTAAATGCCAAGATGAGGTCAGGATCACTTTCAAGAACGGACTCAAAGTTATAAGCATACTCACCAGAAACTTCAAGTGCAGCACCGGCAGTTTGGTCATCCCAATTTGGAATAATTTCTGTGCCTTCCCAGTAGTAACCTGCTACAACAGGCAGACCAAGCGTGACAGCACTGGCTATCGTGGCTGCATCTGCAAAGACACGCTGTGGATTTTTGGGAACTTCTGTTTCCCCAAAACGGTGCTGAACGAGCACAGTATCACCGCTGTCTTCAAGCACCTCTAACTGTTCGGTTGGTAATTCATAGGCTGGGAAGCCGGGGACTTGGCTGACTTGGGCAAGGCCCAAACTGGCAAACGCGACTGCAAAAAAGAGTAGGTTTTTCATTTCAGATACTTCTACTGACTCAAGATCTCTTGAACTTGTTCATTCGTTAGGGGACCGTCAAAGACCTCTGGGTAAATTTGCGGGGCAAAAGTATCCAAAATTTTGGTGGCACCAATGAGGCTACTGGCAATCGGATTGTTGTAGCCGGGTGTAATAAGAACCTGGTCATTTTGAACGGCGGTAAGTTCTTGCCACAAAAGGTCACTGTCTAAGCGTGTAAAAATCTCATCGTTTGACAGGTTGCCGCCAGTCCAATTACCGTAGATAATCACGTCTGGGTCGAGGTCAAGCACACCTTCACTGGTGGTGGCAAAGGACCAACTCGCGCCACCTGTGGGGTCGGGCCAGTCGCACATAGCGATTTGATTGAGCAGACTACAGTCAGTTGAATTTTGGGTGCGCACCGCAATGCCGTCGGCACGTAGTCCAGTGAACATGACCGAAACATCTCCTGGTGATGCTAATGCGTAAGCTTCAAGGCGATCTTCAAACTGACTAATGATTGCTTCGGCGTCATCTTCTAATCCAAACAAAGTTGCGGCACGGCGTAGTTCTATAATTGTGTCTTCAAGTGAGCTAAGGCTACCAGACAAATACACAGGTGCAATGCCACTCAGCTCATCAACTTGTTCTTGGCGAATAGCCATGATGAGGTCCGGCTCGAGCGCCGCAATAAGCTCAGCGCTGTAGCCGTCTTCGCCCTGTACAGACGCAATCGATGAACTATCTTCAAAGTAAAGGGGATCATCTAACATTTCTTGGTTGGCAAGGGTGCCCACAGGTAGGACACCTAGCGTTGCCAGTGTGCCAAGGTTGCCGTTAAATAGAGCAACAATTCTTGTGGGGGCTTGCTCGAGCACAAGTTCACGACCCTGGCCATCAACAACTGTGCGAGGGAAGCCGTCCTGGGCAAAGGTCACAGTAAAAAGTAAACCAAGTAAGATGCTGATCAGTTTTTTCATTTTTAGTCTCCAATGACTGAATAACGTGACTTGAGAGGTTGGGGATTCTGCTGCCTGTGGTGTTGCAAGTGGGCTCGAGTTTGCATATTGTCAAAAAGCATGACCTCTTTTCCGAGTAAATTGCTCAGGATTATCTGCAATGTGTATCCAAAAAATTCTTATTTGAAACGTGAGTAGATGTAGTTTTTGGGACGCGTGTCTGGTAATGAGTCGTGAGAGATGGGAGAAGGCATTAACCTTCTCTCTCATTTAGGGTTACCTATATTTGCTGGTGTCTACTCACCTGAAAAAGTATTAACCGGGTTTAGCGAAAGGCATTACTAAGGTTGTCAATTCACCAACTTGCCACTATCAACTTATTGAGCTGGCATAGGCACAATCTCCCCTGAGGTCATGGCACCTAGAACAGCCATACTGAGGGCCATCAGGGCGTCGTAAGATGCTGAGGTTGCTTCGGCTCTGGGCAAGATCACTAGTTGGTCCTCGCGGCAGGCGTGGAGGACATCGCACCAAGACGGGAGTACATTCGTCATCGCATCGAGCGCGTCTTGCGGCGTTTGGGCGCGGTCTGTGCGGTAGGTTAAGAAGATAATGTCGGCATCTAGCGCAGGTAAGTTCTCAGCAGAAAATCTGGCATTACCCCCCTCACCAATGGCGTTGACGGCCTCAGGAAACTGAAAGCCAGCATCCCGCAAAACTTTACCCAGAGCTGAGTAGGTGTGTTGTACGTAGACGTCGCCATCAACACCTTGAATCACGTTGACGGTAATGTCTTCTGTGGGAATCAAGCGGCGCAGTTGTTCAATTTGGGCTTGGTAGCGGGTCTCGAGCCGTGCCAGGGTTTCCTGAGTACTGGTGGCTTCAGCAAGTAAGGGAAAGACGCCAATTGTCTCGCGTAGTCCTGTGTCAACCACAACGGTGGGGGCAATGGCTTGAAGTTGCTCAACATCAGCATTTTGCCAAGTGGACGTAATGATGAGGTCGGGCGTAGCCGCCGCAACAGCTTCGACATCGGCAGGATTACCACCAAGGTAGGTAATGTCTGAATTGTCAAAGTCGTAGCCAGTTACCGTGATAGACCCACGAATAAAAGGGTCACCCTCAGCTGTGGTGCGCCCGTGGCTCCCCACTGGAATCACGCCCAGTTCAATGAGGGGTGTGCCGAGGTTTTTATCGTGTAATACGGCGATGCGCTGGGGACTCGTAGGCACATTGACCGTACGGCCTAGGTCGTCGGTAACAGCACGTGTTTGTTGTGCAAAGGTCAGGCTAGTCAGCGTAAGAGCTATGATAGTAACAGCGTTGATTACAAGTTTCATATGTCATTTCCTTTGAGAGAATGTGGGATAATTTTGATGCCGTTGTTGTGGCTGAAGAGACTAGCCTCTGGGAGCAGGGTTGCGAGCGGCGTGGGTAGAGATAAGATGGATGAGCGTGTTGAGCTGAGTAAACGAGTAGCCGGTGGAATACTCTCGTGGTAACACGATGTAGCGCCCCTCACCACACGCAGTTAGAAAGTCACACCAGTTGGGAAAGACCTCGTTAAGGCGTTCGTAGGGGTCTGCTAAGGTGTCACCGTAAGCGATGGTGTAAGTATCAAAAAGATAGTCTGCTTGCAGCTCAGGTAGGACCTCAGCGCTGACAGTTTCACCCCAAGCTATGCCGCGGTCGGCCATGTCTTGCCCAAAAGACGTGCGCACAAAGCCCAAGTCCTCGAGCACCATGGTGAGTCCGCCAAAGCCCGCGTAAACCTCTAGATTACCGTCCCAGCCTTGAATTTTGGAGTAGCTTGCACCCTCTGCTTGGGGAAACGCGTATTTAGCACGGTCAATATTGGCACGGTAAATAGCCAGTTGAGCCTCCCACTCGGGTAGTAAACCAGCGGCATCAGCTGTACTTCGTGCAACAGCTAATGGGTCAGTCGTACTAGCAGCAATGTACACGGCGGGCGCGATAGCCTCGTGTTTGTCGCTGTACTGGGCGTCGCCGTCCCAGCCAATAATGAGGTCGGGCTCGAGCGACGCAATCATCTCATAATCGGTCTCATCCCAGGCGCCAACATAGGTAATGCCCGAATTTTCAAAGTCCAAACCGAGCATTAAATCAACCGCCCGCATGTAAAAATTGCCGTCATCATCAATTCGTCCCATGGAGCCAACGACGGGTGCGCCTAGCTCTAATAAAGACAGGGTGAACGATTGGTCGTGTAAAGATACAATGCGTTCGGCTTTCTCAGGAATGCAGGTTTCCCCACCTACGTGACTGAACGCGCGCAAGCCTGCGCTGCAGTCGAGGGCTAGTGCTGACGTGACGCACATAAGCGCTACAAGGGCAGCGAATGTCGTCATGAGTTTTGTAATCATTAGTTTCATACGGGTTGACCTTTCAGCTAGTCTTAGACGTTAAATTGTTGAGTAGAACGAACGTTTTGTGCGATGGGTGTGTGAATGAGCGTCATCAACGTGTTTGAGCATGATATTCCCAGCACAGCGAGGTTAGTCTTCTAACGGTATAAAGTCACGCTCTGCAACTTGGCTTACCAACACAGAAATCATGGTCTCTAGCCCATCAATCGCAAAGGCGCGAATGAGGCTACGGTCAATGATGACAAGTTGATTGTTGCGTGGTGCGTGTAAAAGTTCGTCAAAACCAGGCACGAGAGTTTGCCACTGCTCGAGCCGCTGCGACGCAGGTTGGTCAAAGAAAACTTGGTAACTGGAAAAGATAAAATCGCTGTCGATTGCCTCAACCAGTTCGGGGCTCAACATGCCTTCGTCACCCAGCATGTCTTCGGTCATGGTTTTACGGTTGAAGCCGAGTGCGTCCGCCACCACAGTAAACGTGCCGTAGTCTTCAGCAACGTAGATGCCATCCGGAAAGGGGTCAGCGAAGACAACGGTCACCTCTGACGGGTCGCCGATGCTGTCTTGGAGTACAGCTCTGGCGTGCTCGAGCTTGAGTTCATAAGCAGCCATTTTGGCGTCATACACATCGCTCATACCAGCTAGGTCGGCAATTTCGCCGAGCCATTCGGTTAATGGCTTGCCAAAGCAGTCAGCGGCGTAGGTAGGCGCAATTTTAGAGAGGTTGTCGTAGCTGTCAGCCACCCACGAGGCGATGAGAATCAGGTCAGGTTCGAGGCTGGCAATAACCTCAATATCTGGCTCGTTGATAAAGCCAATATTGGCTAGATCATCACCAAATTGGGTACCGTAAAACTGGGTTGCGCCACGAATAAATGGGCGACCTCCATTGAAATTATCCGATTGCATAGAGCCTGCACCGACCATGGGTGCGCCCAGTTCAACCAGTGGTGTGGCCATGCAGTCGGAGCGAACGGCTACAATGCGCTGCGGTGAAACTGGAATCTCGATGACGTTGCCCAGGTCGTCGGTGACTGTGCGCATATCTTGGGCAACGCTGAAGCCAGCAATCGCTATATATGCGAGAAAAGCCAAATATTTCATAAGTCACTCCTTGTATCTGAAAATATGTGATGAATTTCTAGGTGATGGGTGTAGGGAATGGGAAGTGCGAGTAAGCCATTCCTAATGCCCCATTCACGTCTTTATTCCTGCACCAGATCGCGGTTTAGGTCATCTTGCATTAAAATTGCTGCAAATTCGCGCATGGCGTCGGTTGCTCTACCCCAAGACACGCCGTAGACAGCATCTGGATGAACAGCAAAGATTTGTCCTGCTTTGCCAACGTCGGTAACTTGCACAACGGGGTTGGCTAGAAACTCAGCAAAAGCAGTGTCTTCAGAGCCAACTTGACTTGCGGGAATGGCAATGAGCACGGCGATATCAGCAGGGTTATCGCCTAGTAATTCAGGTGAGAGTTCAACCCAATCCTCGATAGTTTGCTCGTACTCGGTACGCACTAGCCCTAACTCAGGTAAGGCCAAGCTAAGTGACTGCTTGGACGGCACGCCATATATAATGCCGTCCCAGTATTCGACGATTGAGATGGTCGTGGTCTCGAGCTTATTGCCCAGTTGTGCTCTAAGTTCAGCAGCCTCTGCCTGAAACGCAGCTTGCAGTTCTTCGGCGCGTTCAGTCTTGCCAACTAGCTCAGCAAACTGAAACAGGGCGTCGTCCATGGGCTGCTCAATAACGTCCATGATGACGGTGGGCGCAATTTTGGAGTAGGTATCTAGGGCATCTTCAATATAGGGGTTGGCAACGATTAGGTCGGGCTCGAGCGTTGCCACAGTTTCCACATCTGGACCCGGCCAGTAGCTACCTACGAAGGTCACTGCCGAGGTGTCGTAGCCCTGCGTTGCACGGTACTCGTAGCCATCTTCGGTGACCAAGCCAGCGCTTCCCACAGGTACAACGCCAAGTTCAAGCAGTGGTAAAAGTGCGTTTTGGTCTTGTAGTGTGACAATACGTTGAGGGGTGTCGGGTACACAGGTTTCACCCTCTAAGTGAGTGAACAGGCGGAAGCCGTCGTCGCAGGTTTGGGCAAAGCCAAACCCCAAGACAGTAAAAACGAGTAAAACGAATGCTTTTTTCATAGGGTTCTCCTTGTGAATGTTGGGCTCGAGCCACTGCTTCGAGATATAGTGTGGTTCGAGCCAAGTTGTCACTCGGTTGGTGGAAAGTCGAGGCTACCCATTGCGGTCGTCATCGCATAGGCGATCATGGTGAGGCCAACATAAGACGTAGCCCAGCCCTCCTCGCGTGGCATCGTGATGAGACGGCCTTCGCGACAGGCAGCCAGTTGTGCACAGTAGCCTGGCAGGGCTATCTCTAGCTCAGCATGAGAGTTCGCAGGCGTCTCACCCCGGTCGCTACGGTAGCTGACGAAGATCACGTCGGCGTCAAGCTGCGGTAAGAACTCGGCGCTCAGCTGCTCCGAGGTACCCTCTTCGATCTCTTCAATGAGTGCGGGAAAGGCAAAACCTGCGTCGCGTAAAACCTTGCCAAAAGATGAGTAAGGGTTCCAGACCGATAGATTGCCGTTCTGGGCGTGGAACGCACTGACAGTCCGCCCGTCACTAGCTACACGCCGTAGTTGCGCAAGCTGTGCTTCATAGCGAGCTTTGTGGGCAGCGAGTTGGGCGGTGGTACCAGTAAGCTCGGCGAGTAACTCGTAGAGTACAAAGTCATCGCGGATGCCCCTGCGTGTGTCGAAGACAATCGTCGGTGCGATCTCAGCGAGTTGGTCAACTTCTGCCTGCTGCCACGTCGTCGTGATGATTAAGTCGATTTGAGCAGCAGCTAGCAGTTCGACATCCACCGGGTTATTGCCGAGGTCGAGAATCTCGGTTCCGGCAAAGTCCTGCCCTGTCAGAAGCACAGACGCGCGGATCATGGGCGCGCCGTCTGGACCGGGCCGCCCGTGGCTCGCTACTACCGGTGCGCCCAGTTCTAGCAGCGGCACGGTCAGTTCGATATCATGTAAGGCTGCGATGCGCTGTGGATTAACTGGGATTTCCACGGTACGACCAAGATCGTCAGTGTACTCGCGTATGTCTTGGGCGTTGCTGACCCCTAAAACGACTAAGGTGAGTAAAACAAATGCTTTTTTCATGGTCTTCTCCTTGTGAACTTAGAAAAGGTTGGCAAATCTCTGTGATGTTTAGCGCGAATCAACCCACTTAACCTTGTTGTAAGCAACACGGAAGCCTGCCCTTTCCATGTTGCGCTGGCTCGTTGTGCCCGGCATGGCTTGGCTTACGAGAAGATTGCATCCTAAATCTCTTGCTTCAACCGTGCGCTGTCTCAACAGAGCCGCTTGCAGTCCTCGCCCACGAAATGTGGGTAGGGACATCGCGCCTGAAAAGGACGCAGTCTCGCCATTTACATACATCCTGCTGTAAGCCCCCAGTTCACCGCCCACCCAGGCTAGATAACAACGCCAGCCAGGTAGGGAATGCCGCGCTACCGTCTCCTGTTGAAACGCTTCTTTTTTACTTGCTGAGAGGTTGGGGAACAGCGTAGCGTATAACGCTGCAAATTCGTTTAGGTCGTCACCAACATATGTCTTCACATCAATACTAGTAGGAGGTGGGGGAAGGTCAGAGGTGGGGAAAGCATAAAAAACAGTGTTGAACTCCGTGACGGCAAGCCCCAAGCGTGTCAGTTCCTGTAGCAAAGGCTCATCGGCAAGATGAGGCACGGTTTCAATCGTGCACACCACACCCTGGTCTCGGTACCAAGCGACGATCTGCTCCAAAAGGTCTTTGTGCTCAGTAGCAACGCGCATGACCCGGTTGAACGAAGGCGTCTTAACATTTCTGGCAACAAACCCCACAGCACCCTCAAAGTGCTTAATCTCAACATCGAGGGGGTTGCCCTCTTGTCTTTTTAGACTCTCGCTCCAGGACAGTTGGACAGCTGTTTCTGTTTCGTCGAGTGTGCGAACCAGCTCGAGTGTGACCACATGTGAAGAACGATCTGATTCAAACATTGCCTAAGTTGCCGTTTACATTAGACATGAATCTCCTTTGGCAGCCCGTCGCTATAGTTCTGCAGTTGCTACTAGGTCTATGAACGACGCTTAAAACTGCGTCTATTGAGATGACTCAGCGGGGCTCGAGGTGGTCACAAAAGTCTCAATGTCCTCGAGTGCTTTTAAAAGGTTGCCGAAGCTAAGCCCGTACCAGCGTTCACCGTTGATTGCATGGGCGTTACCTGACTTGACGACGTTCAACGTGATCCAAAGTGGGGATTGACGTAGTGCTGGCGCCCGGTCGGCACTTGCATCCATACCAAAGTAGGGCCACAAAAACAGGTCGGTATCAAAGTCGTTTAACACCTCGACGCTGAAATTACCGCGCTCACCGCTCGCAACAACCTCTTGCACGGGGGGCGGAAAGCTAAACCCAACAGCTTGAAGCATCTCGGTCACGCTGCCACTTGGTTCGATGAGAAAGGTTGCATCATCTAAGAAGATAACCATTGACACAGTGTCAAAACCATTTGCGTCGCGGGCAGCAGAAACCTCTGCGACCCGCGTGTTGTATTGCTGCTGTAAGTCTGCCAGTCTGGCTTCGGTACCCACAATATCGGCAAAAATGGCCATTGTTTCGGGTAGCGGTTGGGCAAAAACATCAAGAAGTAAGGTTGGTGCAATTTCTGAAAGTTGCTCGGCAATATCTTCGTGACGATTAGGGCCGATGATGAGATCGGGTGAGAGCGCCAAGATGGCCTCGAGGTTCGGCGTTCCGTATCTGCCAACATAAGTGATGCTACTTGTGTCATAGTCATCCATACGGCGGAAAAAGGATACGCCATCGGGCGTTTCTGCGCCTACCGACCCCACAACACCCCGAAAGCCCAGTTCGTATAGGGGTAAAAGGGCGTTTTGGTCTTGTAGGGTGACGATGCGCTGTGGATTTTCGGGGATGCAAACGGGAGTGTTTACCAAAGCTGGATGGTCGAATAAACGAAAGCCAGCGTCGCAGGTTTGGGCGTAACTAATGCCTAGAACGGCTAAAACAAGTAACACAAATGTTTTTTTCATATCTTGACTCCTTAACTTGTATAAGATTGATGCAGTGGGATTTCACTGCATCACAGGTCTATAAACGAAGAATTTGGTGTTAAATCATCTCTCTAAACTAGTTAGCCTGCATTACTTGCAAACGCAGGGACATGCAGTTGCTCACTCGCTAGTTAATAAGCGGCTCGCAAAGTGAGAGCCGACAATGTCAAGCGCAGCATTAGTAGCATCAAACGTTGGCGCACTCATCGATGACTGCGGGTAAAAGATGATGTTGCCGCTAGCACACGCAGGCAAAAAGCCACACCAGCCCGGTAGCAGTGCGTCCATGCGAGCGATGACATCTTGCGGACCAAAACCAGCTGATGCGTTGTAGCCCATGAAGATAACGTCAGCATCAAGCTCAGGTAAGATTTCCGCGCTACGCTGTTCAGCCCAAACGACGCCTTCGTCGATGAGCTCTTGGGTAAGCGCGTTGGGAACAAAGCCGAGGTCGCTCAGAACAGTCGTGAAGTTGTACGCGCCCACACTGACCCAGATGCCGTCTTCACCAGCGCTAAGCAGTGCGTAGGTGGTGCCTTCGGGAATCTGTAGTTCTTCGCGCAGCAGCGCTACTTCTTCTTGGTAGATGGCGCGGCGTTGCTCAAACTCGTCCTCGAGCCCCAAAGCCCGCGCGATAGACGCTTGCACCGCCCAAGGGTCGGGGACTTCCAGCACAAAGTAGGTTGGCGCAATAAGCTCAAACTGTTCCGCTTGCTCTTGCTGCCACTCGATCAAAATGATGAGGTCGGGCTCGAGCTCAGCGACTTTCTCGAGGTCAAACTCCCACCAGGTTGAGACCGGGGTAATGTCTGAACCTTCAAAGGTAATGCCGTAGACGGTACCAAGCCCGCGCATAAAGAGCGAGCCGTCTTCAGCAACACGTGCTTGTGCACCAATAAAGGGCACGCCAAAGTCAGCTAGTGGCATACCGATGGTATTGTCATCACCTGAGATGATGCGTTGCGGGTTTATAGGAACTTCAACCGTGCGACCGAGATCGTCGGTGACGGTGCGGGTTTCTTGGGCGTAGGTGAAGCCTAAAATGGTTAGGACGAGTAGAACAAATGCTTTTTTCATATTTCCCCCTTAATACGTGAGTTGGTCTAAAGCGTTTTTCACGCTGCGTGTCGGTGTGCGTTCGAAGATGCTGTTACGTGCTCTCTCGTTTCAAAGCTGACCCCTCGCCTGCGTTCGCAGGATAAACAAGACGAAGATAGGCACCCCTTTGTGAACCGCGCTTCGGTCTCTGATCCGCTGGATATGTTCGACCTCACTGCCGACCGATCATCCGGCTGGACAGGTGGCTTCCCACAACGTCGAGGGTTGCGTTTAGGCTGTCGAAGGTGGGCGCGTTGATCGACGAGCCGGGGATCAGTAGGACATTGCCCTCGGCACAAGCGGTGATGAAGTCACACCAGTTGGGAAGCACAGCATCCATTCGCTCGATCAACGTGTTCGGCGGGAACCCGGCGGGGGTGCTGTAGTGCATGAAGACGATGTCGGCATCCATCCGCTCAAGTGCCTCCACGCTGTACCACTCGCTCCAGACGACGCCGCGGTCAATCTGCTCCTGTGTGAGTTCGTTGGGCACCAGGCCCAGATCGTCCAGCACCTGGGTGAAGTTGAAGTTGCCGTTGGCCACGCGGATGCGATCCTCGAACGGCGTCAGCAGCGACCAGGTCGTGCCCTCGGGGATGTCCAGCGCCTCGCGCAGCGCCGCCACTTCGGCCTCGTAGAGGGCGCGGCGCTCCTCAAACTCTGCCTCGAGGCCAAGCGCGCGGGCGATGGACTCCTGAACCGCGAAGGGGGTGGGCACCTCGGCGATGAAATAGACCGGCGCCATGGTCTCGAACTGGTCCTCGAACTCCACTTGCCTGTCGATTGCAAGGATCAGGTCGGGCTCGAGCGCCACCATTGCCTCGAAGTCGAACTGCCCACCGGTCACGACCGGAACGATGCCGTCCCCTGCAAGGGTGACTCCGTAGATGGTCTCCGTGTGGCGGAGGAACAGGCTGCCATCAGGCCTCAGACGGGCCGCGCTACCTACAAAGGGCACACCGAAATCGGCTAGGGCCATGCTGATGGTCAGGTCGGCGGTGGAAATGATGCGCTGCGGGTTGACGGGCACCTCGACGGTGCGTCCAAGGTCGTCGGTGACGGTGCGGGTTTCTTGGGCATAACTGATACTTAGAATGAATAGAACGAGTAAAATGAATGCTTTTCTCATGGTTTTCTCCTTTTTGAATGTGGGGCTCGAGCTACTCAGGCAACTCGGGCTAGCACGTCATATTTGGTTAATTGAATGAGGTGTGAAACCTACGCAAACTGTTCATAAGCTTGTTCAGTCAGATGCTTCTTCTTTGTATTTGTTATCTGTGTCTTAATTTGTTTCACAAGCTGTTGCCAAACCCATTTCCTCTAAACCAGCAACCATTTCATCTGCCGTACGCTGTGTAGCCAAAGGACCACCCACACTCCACCAGCGGAAGTTACCCTCGAGTACATTGCCGTTCTGAACCACCTCTAGGCTTTGCCATAGCGGTGATTCTAAAAGTGTCTCGGGGCTTTCATCTTCCAGGTAGAACCGTTGTACAAACAGGGCATCGGTGTCTTCTAAGGTGTCAAGCCGCTCGAGGCTAAGCCCACGTAAGTCGTTAACTTCTTCTGCATAATGATCTTCCGGTATCGAGAACCCAGCTTCCTGAACCAAAAACGCACTCGTATTCCACGGGATGGTTGTACCAAGACCAATCCCACCTTGCCAGTGTGAAATGATTGAAACGGTGATCTCTTCTGGATTCGCTACAGCGCAGGTAACTGTTTCGACTGCATCATCCAAAAGAGTGAGTAGCGCGTTTGTCTGGTCTTCACCAAATATGGAGCCAACATCCATAACGACAGCTTCCACACCATTAAAGGGAGTGTTGAGCTGCACAGTTGGCGCAATTTGGCTCACCGTGTCATAGATATCGCCATGCATGATGATGAGGTCAGGAGCTACCTCTACTAAAACTTCGAGGTTGGGTTCAGTGTGACCGCCAAGGTCAACTACAGCCTCAAAATCGCTAAATTCTGCTTGCACAAACTCGGGAATTTCCACTTTGTTAGCAATAGCAACTGGCTCGAGGCCCATCGCAATTAGCGTTTCGGTAATGTGACGGTCACCGGCCACAGCGACGCGCTGCGGGGTTTCGGGGATGCAGGTTTCACCGCCTACGTGTTCGACCAGACGGAAGCCGTCTTCGCAGGTTTGGGCGTAGCTGATGCCTAGAATGGCTAGAACGAGTAAAGTGAATAGTTTTTTCATGAGTTTCTCCTATTTATTGCGATGATAGAAAGTCCTGAGCCTCGTACAGCCTGGGTTGAAGTCATTGCAGCTCGGTAATCTTAGTGAACGCCCGCTCGCCGATGTGATTGGTGATGGCCGTCAGCGCGGCATCGAGCGATGCGAACGAGGTGGTGTAGACCGGGGTGCGTTCGACAAAGATAATCTGCTGCTCTTGGCAGGCCCTCAGGAAATCGCAGTAGCCGGGGACGATACTCTCCCAATTTGCGCGGATTAGATCGGGAGTAGCCTGGCTCGGAAAATTTGGCTCGTAGGTCGAGATGATGAAATCGGCGTCCGTCTCCGCCATCCGCTCTGGGCTGAGATCCATCCACAGATCGTTGGTGACTGCATCTTCGAGCAGGGCGCGTACCTTTGGCGTCTCTGCAAACCCGATGTCCTCGATAACCTGCGACAGCGCGAAGTGGCGCTCGTAGAGCTCGAACGTACCGTTCCACGGCGCGGGCAGCAACATGGTAACGGTGATGTCGCTGGCATTGGGGATAAGTTCCTGCGCTTCCGCAATGCGTGCCTCGTAGGCAGCGCGCCGCGCCGCGAATTGCTCGGTCTCACTCACTAGATCTGCCATCCGGCCGATCACCTCAAAGTAATTGTCTGCATGTGTCTGTAACAGGACAGTCGGCGCGATCGCCTCATATTGCAGCAGCTCGTTCGAGTTCCAGTTAGTGCCGACAATCAGATCTGGTTCCAGCGCGGCGATGCCCTCAAAATCGTCTGTTGAGACGAACTCGATGTCAGTGTTTGTGTAGTCGAGCCGTAGCAGATCACGCGGTCCGCGCAAGAAGGGGGGCTGTCCTTCAAGGACACGCCCGGCGCTGCCGACGATCCGGTCTGTCTGACCAAGATCTGCGAGGATCAGGGTCATCTCCATGTCACTCAGCGACACGATACGCTGTGGGTCTTCCGGAACACAGCTTTCGCCTCCAAAATGGGTGAAGGCGCGAAAGCCATCGGCACAAGTTTGGGCGTACCCAAAACCTAAAACAGCTAGAACGAGTAAAGTGAATAGTTTTTTCATAAGTTTCTCCTTTTTGAATGGGGCTCGAGCCCACCAGCTTCAAGACTCCAGCTAGCGATTTACGTTTTGGGCTAGGGGATCGAGTCTTGTGATGGGCTCGGTCCCCTAGTGTTTGGTCATTGGTTCAGTTGTCGGCGAGCCAGACGGCAAAGAGATTAGGTTTTGTCCCTTCGGACGATGACAGGATAACTATCGTCGCAAGTAGGTGGCTTAGAGGATTGTGTAAAGGCCGGGGCGACAAGGGCCGCAAGCATGGCAGTGGTGGTCAGTAGTCGTTTCATTGCGTTTGGTTTGCGATGGTGGAAAGCCCCTGGCTGCAGGGGTGCGGCCAGCGGCTAGAAGGGTGTTTCAGATCCCGGCCATGGCCAGACGTGGTGAGCAGTTCAGCAGGGAACAGCCCACGAAACCATCAGTCGAACTCACGCCCGACGGTGATCAAAGCCAATGCGGAAACCACTTCGTTCAGGAAGTGGTACCCAATTGCGTTCCACGTATCTCGTTCGTACCAGAAATGGTTGCCCGCCTGCACACCGTCGAGCTGGGTCCAGAGCGCGCCGCCCTCAGCCATCCAATCATCACGAAGCATCTCGACAGTTTGGCCGAAGCGTGGTGCATAGCCAGTCAGAATCAGATCGCCGTCAAAGGCCTCGATGTTTTCTAGGCTCATGCCCCTTATGTTGCTTGTCGCGTCACGCTGGATCTCGGGGCGGGAGAAACCTAGGTCATTGATTACCTGATCTTGCGCCCCGAAATCAGGCAGGTACCAGAGGCCATTCTCATCGATGTCGAGACGGGAAATGGATATTTCTTCTGGTGCAACCAATTGTTCGCGAATGAGCGCGATACGACGTTCGTAGTCCGCGATCAGAGCCTCGTGGGTTTCCATTGCACCGACTGCATCGGCGATAAAGGCGAGATGCTCTTTCGCCAGTGTTCCCGCAGGGACAATGACAGTCGGTGCGATGAGTTCCAGCCGTTCATGAAGGTCTGCTTCATAGATCGTCGTGATTATCAGATCTGGCTCGAGGGATGCGATCACTTCCAAGTCCATACCCGCAGATCGTCCGACGCTGGGGATATCGCCCGGTACAAGATGCGAGAGGCCCAAACCCTCTAGTCTGGCGAAGTAGTCGAGCTCGCTTCCAAAATCGTGCCCGGCAGTCCCGACCAAAGGTGCGTTTAACTCTACGAGCGGCACAGTGATCCAAAATTCGTTGCCCGAGACGACCCTTTCAGGATCGACAGGAATGCAGGCTGTTCCTAATTCGTGGCCAAAGGTGCGAAATCCGTCCTCGCACTCCTGCGCCGCAGCAGGCATTGCAAGCGCCGCAAGCGCGGCAGTGAGAGTCAATAGTCGTTTCATTGCGTTTCTCCTTTTCGGGTTGCGATGAATGATAAGGCTTAGTAAGACGAATGCTTTTTTCATGGTTTTCTCCTTTTTGAATGTGGGGCTCGAGTTGTATGAGTGGCTCGTGCCCGTTACGTTAAATTAGGTTAGGTACTGGAAAGCAACTCTCACCTGTATCCTTCGGTTGGTGAGACTGTGATCAGTTGAAATCTCCGACGTTCTCGACGCCGGCGCTCAGGATCGCGTCGATTTCCTGAAGTAGACGGATCTCGGCTTGCACGAGGTGATAGGTCCAGATGTTAGCGTTGACGCGGTGAACCTGCCCCGCATCAGCAGCGGCGGTCGAGTCCAGGGCAAGTTGTGTCGGTCCAGCGATTGGTGCAGTGTCATAGCGGCCTACGAAGATCAGGTCGGCGGCGTAGTCGGGCACGACTTCGACCGAGACCTGGGCATAGCCGAAATTGTCCTCGTAACCGAGCCCGTTGGTCGTCGCATCTACCATCGCAGTCGAGGGCGTGAGGCCAATATCCGTCAGGACAGCATGGTAGGCGAAGGTGGGGTACCTCGCCCCGTCGTACATGTAGACCACTGCTTCGTCGCTGTCGTCAATGAAAGTCCATTCGAGCTCGGGAATGATGTCGGCGTGGCGCTCTTTAACCTCGGCCAGAAGCGCCTGATATTCGGCAATCTGCGCATCGAGTGCGTCTTCTGTTCCAACCAGGGAGGCGAGGGTACCTTGCTTGAGGTACCGCTCGCCGGACGGGTCGCCATACTCACCGGAGTTGTTAGCGCGCGGGTTGTAGCCAAGTGTCGGCGCAATAAGTGACAGACGCTCAACGGCTTCCTCATTGTTCCAATGGATGATGAGGTCAGGCTCGAGCGCGGCAATAGTCTCGTAGTCAAGTTCGTTTGACGCGCCAACGCCGATCATCCCGGAGAGGTCGCCCACATCACCGCCGATTGCAGTCAGGGTCTCGGCACTGTCCTGGCCATAGACTGACCCAATTCCAAGAGGCACATAGCCAAGCGAGGTGACCATAGCCGCGTGCTCTTCGCCACCGGTAAACACAACACTTTGCGGGGTGGTTGGCACCTTAACCTCGCGGCCAAGGTCGTCGGTGATAGTGCGGGTTTCTTGCGCATAGGTGACACCTAAGAAGATAAAGGCAACTAAAATAAATATTTTTTTCATGAATTTCTCCTTATGAGGAGCTCGAGTCGCGTGGATGACTCGAGCTCCTAACGTTTGATCAGTTGGTCGGTGCGACGTCTCGACCGATATGAGACTCAATGAGAAAAATTATCGTATTGAGTTGGCTGAAGCTCATCTCCGACGCAACTTCAATTGGAAACGCAATGTAGCGGCCTTCCGTACATGCAGTGAGCACATCACACCCAGACGGAATCAAGTTCTCCAATTTCTCGCGCTGACTGAATACATTTTCCCCGTCATCTAAGCCGTAAGTATCAAAGATATAGTCGGCCTCAAGCTCTGGCATTATTTCGACGCTGGTACTTTCACACCATGCAACGCCACGGCCAGCCATTTCCTGAGCGTAGGGGATGCGCTCAAACCCCAGATCACCCAGTACCTGTGTCAGTCCGCCAAATCCGGCGCATACGAAGAAAAGACCCGTCGAGGTGGTTCGGAATTTGGTGTAGGTTGTACCTTCGAGCTCCGGTATACCCTCCCGAACCCGCGCGATGTTTGCGTCGTAAGCCACCTTAAGTCGGTCCCAGGCCGCCAACTTGCCGGCCGCATCAGCCACGTCACGAGAAAAGTTGAGGGGCTCTTGTGCGTCGTCGGGGATGAACACTGTGGGCGCGATAGCCTCGTATTGGGCACTCGCCTCCATTTCCCATTCACGCCCGATGATGAGATCGGGGTTGAGCGATGCAATCACCTCAAAATCAATGGCATCGCCGATGAAGACAATATCTGAGTTTTCGAAATTCACCCCTGTGTGAAGATCGACTGAGCGCATGAACGGTTCACCATCGTCGCCAAGCCGTCCGTGACTACCAACAACTGGTGCGCCAAATTCGAGAAGCGGGAGCGTTATATTTTGATCCCTAAGGCTGACGATGCGCTGCGGGGTTTCAGGGATGCAGGTTGTACCGCCGAGGTGTTCAAAGGGACGGAAACCGTCGTCGCAGGTTTGCGCGTAGCTGATGCCTAGAACGGCTAGAATGAGTAAAGTGAATATTTTTTTCATGGGTTTCTCCTTTTGGATAAGGGGCTCGAGCCCGCACACCACATTCGCTGGGTAGATCTTTAGCCTTTACTCAAGGCCTCGCCCAGCGGTAATCAATGCCATTAGTTCGATAGAGCGGTTGAGCGAGGCAAACGAATAACCGGTATAGATATCGCGCTCGTACCAGAAGTATTCGTTCGTCTCCACAGCAGGTAAAGAACGCCAGAACGGGGCAACAGTGTCCCACTGCTCGGACAACATAGGAATGGTTTGACCAAAGCGAGGCGCGTAGCTGAAGAGAATCACGTCGCCGTCAAATTCCTGAATTCGCTCGACGCTGAGGCCGTTTACCGAGTCCGTCGCCTCTGTCTGGAAGGGCGGCATAGTGTAGCCTGCGTCGCGAATAACCTGCTCGATAGCGCCCCAGTTGGGGTAGTACCAGATGCCGTCTTCCCAAATATCAAAGCGTGACACCACGATCTGAGATGGGTCACCAACTAGTTCAACTAAGCTAGCAAGGTCAGCACGATACTCCTCAAGGCGCGTCTCATAAGTTCCGGCGAGGCCTGCTGCATCAGCCATCATCGCCATATGGTCGAGCATGGGTATCCAGTCTGGAATTACGACAACTGGAGCAATGGCTTGAAGCTTGTCGAGGTTGTCTCCAGCCCAAGGAGCGCTAAAGATTAGGTCTGGCTCGAGCGCGGCAACACGCTCAAAATCGATACCGCCAACCCCAATAGATGCCAGTGCAAGCTCCTCCATGACCGCCTCGCCATAGATATCAATTGCGCCGCGAATCCAAAGCGTCCCGTCTTCTTGCTCGCGGTAAGGTGCTGCAATGACTGGTGCGCCAATGTCAATGAGTGGAGTAAGAAGGTCTCTATCTCCAATCGTGACGATACGCTGCGGCGTTTCTGGAATGCATGTGGTGCCTTCGGCATGCTCGAACAGGCGGAAGCCGTCTTCACAAGTTTGGGCGTAGCTGACGCCTAGAACGATTAGAGCAAGTAAAGTAAATAGTTTTTTCATAAGTTTCTCCTTCTGGGACTCAGGCCATTCACATGACTCAAGCCCCTAGCATTTGGGAAGCTAGTCAGCACAGGGATTAGGATGTGACCGCTCAGACGTTACCTGTGCCAATTCTGCCGTGGGCAAGCGTCTTGTCTTGATGAGAAATGGGAAAAACCTAGAACTCGTGCCGCATTCCTCGTTGTCATCACTCCTGGACGAGGTCGCGGTTTAGGTCCGGTTGCGTAAGGGCGTCGAGGTAGTTTTCAAGTTCAGCCGTAACCATGCCCCAAGTTGCACCGTAGCCATCGTGGTTGACGACATTGAAAATCTGACCTGCCTGAGCGGCTGGGAGCAGTTGTACGAGTGGTTCGGCAAGGAAGGCATCAAACAACTCAGAATTACCGGATTCGTCGGTGTCCCAACCGTAGTAAAAGATCACGTCGGCCGCATGCTCCTGCAAAGCCTCAAGCGATTTTGGTTCCCGCTCTGTCCAGAACCGGTCTTCTGCTGGGGTCAGCGTTGGCTCGAGCGCACGACGAATTAGCCCAACCGAATGACCCGGTAACTTGGCGTAGAAGCTATCCCAACCGACCTCGTTCTGTTGCAAGATAGAGATGGTCGTCTTAGCAAAATCCTCACCAAGTTGCTCACGCGCCGCTTCTACGCGGGCGTTAAGCTCGGCTTGTAGCTCGAGCGCCTGCTCAGTCTCATTCACAAGGTCTGCCATTTGTAGCATGGCGTCTTCGAGTGGAACCTCATGAACGTCAATCACTACTGTAGGTGCGAGTAACTCAAAACTTTCAATGTCGTCCCACTTCGTTGCGATGATCAGATCTGGCTCGAGCGCAGCAACCGCCTCAGGGTCGGGACTGCGGTAGCGGCCGATATGTTCCACCTGTGACGTATCGAATTGGCTAGCCGTACGGAAGAACATACCGTTGTCGTTGATCTGCCCTGCACTGCCGACGGGCACAACGCCCAATTCGAGCAAGGTGACAAGTATGTTTGTGTCGTGCAGCGTAACGATTCGCTGCGGGTTGTCGGGCACACAGGTGGTTCCCGTAAAATGCTCGAAGGCACGGAAGCCGTCTTCACAGGTTTGTGCGTAGCTGACGCCTAGAATGGTTAGGATGAGTAAAACGAATGCTTTTTTCATGGTTTCTCCCTAGGAAGTGATTAAAGGCTTAAGTGTTTTAGGGTGAGTAGGGGACTTGAGCAGTAAAGATGAGTTGGCTCAGGTGATAATTTCTATTTCAGAAGTAAATCTGAGTTACTTAATAGGTTAGATTCCGTGCACTACATTTGGATGACCAAGTAAAAGACGTAGCCTGATGTGGAACTGACTAGCTATGTTGTCAAAATTTGTGGAGAAAGCTATCAATGTAGAGTGGAGTGATTACTTTGTTCATTCCCTCATAAGAAACCACCGTTGTTAACGGTGGTAATGCCCGCTGGTTTAACCTCATTGGGCTGGTTGCGCCATATGTGTCAGCAATATATTTATGAGCGTCATGGAATAGTCATAGCTCGCCGAAGTTGCCTCTAACCCTGGGATGTAAATGACGCGACCCTCCTTACAAGCGGTCATGACATCGCACCAGCCAGGGAATGCCTCCTCGACACGATCAAAGGCAGCCTGAGGGCTTGCATCGCTGGGGTAGTAGTATGGGATGATAATGTAGTCAGCATCCAGCTCCTGAATACCTTCTGCACTAAGCGGGATTTCGTCTACACCACGCTCGAAGGTGTCGTAGATTGAAGGAAATGCAAAGCCAGCATCTTCTAATACTTGCCCAACGATCATCATGGGATGCAAGATCTGAAACGATCCACCGCGTGCGCGAAATGTGCTGACGGTTGTATTTTCGGTGTCAACAATGTCACGAAGTTTCTCGATCTGCGCTTGATATCTCCGGTCCAGTACTTTGAGACGCTGTTCAGTCCCTGTGAGTTCGGCAAGAAACGCCCCTAGGTCTTGACCAACACGTGCATCAATGTCAACATAAACAGTAGGGGCAATAACCTCGAACTGGCTTATGTCGTTGTCTGCCAACCAGTTAGCAAAGATGATTAAGTCTGGTTCTGCTGCGGCAACAGCTTCAACGTCGACTGGATACGTACCAAAAAAGGCCATTCCGGTGCTTTCCAGTGTTGCACCTGTTAGGGTTGGACCAGCGGTTAGCTCTGGCCCGCTATCAAGTAAGGATGCTTGAGTTCCCACAGGTGTAATACCTAGCTCAATTAGTAGATTGGTTACAAGTTTGCCGTCGAGTGAGGCGATTCGCTGCGGATTGGCTGGAACCATAACTGTCTCACCACGGTCATCGACAAATGAGCGCATCTCTTGGGCAGTGGCAACATCTATTAGTAGTAAGGTTAGAATCAAGAGTTTCTTCATATCTTTCTCCTTAGAAAGTGATTGGAAGCTTAAAGGTTTCGGGGCAGATGTGGGAACTTGATTTATAAAGGTGTTTGGACTCGAGTTCGCATGGTACTGTTACATCCTTAATTTCCGAGTAAATTAGTCAGGATTATGGGCAACATGCACCAAAAAATCCTCCTTCAGAGTGTGATTAGCTATAGTTTGTAGAGTTAAAAGTCATGCCAAGAAGATAGATTTACCTGTTTCTCATTACCTCTTACTCAAAGCTGACTCCTCGCTTGTGTTCGCAAAATAAGCAAGACAAAAATAGGCACCCCAATCACCGACGTTACTAGACCTGCTGGAATCTGTACCGGCGCGAACGCAGCCCGTCCGATCAGGTCAGCTGCACCGGTTATGAGTGCGCCTGTGAGCGCTGTGAGTGCCAAGTGCACGCCCACGCCTGAATGTGCCAGCCGACGTGCTAAGTGAGGTGCTACCAACCCCACAAAACCCAAAGGACCAACTGCGGCTACAGCCGTGGCAGCTAGAGCTACGGCTAGGGTGATAAGGGTGGCCCTAGCAAGCCGCACCCGCACCCCAAAACTGGTCGCTACGTCCTCACCAAAACGCAAAGCTGACAAGGGTCGCGCGGCTGTAAAAACAAACGGCAAACAGATAAGTGCAGTTACAAAAAGCCAGCGCACTTCCCCCCAGCCTGCCGCATGAATGCTGCCCGATAGCCAGCCCAATGCCGACATAGCCCGGTCAATATCACCATAGGTTAAAAGTGTGGAGGTAAACGACGAAATAAGCGCGGCCACGCCAATACCAGTCAGGATGAACCGCAGCGTTTCTCCGCCCCGGCGCGACGCGGCAATGGCTTGAATGAGTGCAGCTACCAACAGCGCACCCGCAAACGCTAAAACCGGCCGCCAATAAAATCCAAAACTAGGCGCGAGTACAGTAACCGTTACAACAACCAGTGCAGCACCTTGACTGACACCTACCAAGGACGGGTCAGCTAACGGATTGCGAGTAACGTACTGTAATGCTGCACCTGAAAGTGCTAAAAACGCACCCACAATAAACGCCACCAAGGTACGTGGGAAGCGGAATTCCCAGACAACTGTGCGCGCTGTGTCAGACGGTGCGTTACCTGTAAGGGTGGCCCAGACCTCAGCGGTGGTGAGCGGGTAGCTGCCTGTGACCAAACTCCAGGTTAAGACGCCACAGATAGCAAGCGTCAGTAACCCGCAGACAAGTAGGGCGCGCACAGGTAAACGCAAGGCAAGTTCGCCCTTAAAGCCTTCAACCGTAATCATGCGTGTACTCATCGTTGGACGCTCATAGTTTGGCCCTCACTAGCCAAATAAAGATAGGCGCGCCAAGCATAGCGGTGACAATGCCAGTTGAGACTTCAATGGGCGCGAGCACCATGCGCGCTGCAATATCTACCACCAGCACGTACCCACTACCAACAATCGCTGAAAAAGGCACCACTAGGCGGTAGTCCGAACCTACAAAGAGCCGCACAATATGCGGAATCACTAGCCCTACAAACCCCAGTGGGCCAGCTACTGCCACCGAAGCTGCGGTAAGGGCTACAACCGAAACCAATGCGACAGCTTTAATCCGTGTTGTGTTCACGCCGAGGCCAGCTGCCGTTTCTTCACCCATAGCTAGCGCAGTAATTTGCCGAGCAATGATAAGTGCGGCAACGAGTCCGCTAACAAACCAAGGCAGCGCCCAGCGGTAAGTGTCCATGTCCCGACCTGCTAGGGTGCCAGATAGCCAAACACGGAAGTTGAAAAACGCATCTTCGTTCAGCAAGATGGCTGCACCTTGAATAGAACCTAGAAAGGCTGTGACCGCAGCACCCGCAAGGATGAGCGTAAGTGGGGTGGAGCCACCCGGAGCAGCCTCAGCAATTCCCCACACCATAGCTGCACCCGCGAGCGCACCAAGGGCTGCAAACAGAGGTACATAGGCTGTACCTGCTAACCCAAACCAGCCAATACCAATAATGACGGCAAAGGTTGCCCCAGATAAAAGCCCCAAAATGCCCGGTTCAGCAAGTGGGTTACGGGTCACACCTTGCATCAGCGCACCTGCCACAGATAAGGCCGCGCCCACTGTAACAGCAAAGATAGCTCTAGGTAAGCGCAAATCGCGGATGATGACATGGTCGAAGACGCCTTCTTCTGGAGCTACTAGAGCTTGCCAGACAGTTCCTAGTGGTACTGATTTGGCACCCACGGAGATATGCCACAAAAAAGCAAGCAGTACAGCCCCAAGGCAGAGCCAGAGCCCAGTGGCCGCAAACATCATACGGCGTTGTGTCATACTGCGCTGCGCCATTATGCTGCACTCTCTTCTTGGGCACTAGGTTGCGCTTGGACTTGTTTTTCAAGTTGTTTGTCAGGTGTTCGTGGTAAACAAATTGGTCGCCCGGTGAGCGGGTCAGGGATCACATCAGCACGAAGTTCAAAAACTTGGTGTAGCTCATCGGGAGCAATAACGTCGCTAGGGCTGCCCTCGAGCACAATCTTCCCATCGCGCATCATCACAATGCGGTGAGCAAACGAGGCTGCCAGGTTCAACTCGTGAAGCACAAGCACCAAGGTGCGACCGTCCTCGAGAACAATGCGCGATAGTAGCGCCATCAAATCAACTTGTACTTTAAGGTCTAAAAAGGTGGTGGGTTCATCCAGCAAAAGTAATGGCGTGTCTTGCGCCAGCACCATAGCCAGCCAGCAGCGTTGGCGCTGCCCACCAGATAGGGTGGCAACTGGACGCTCAGCAAAGTCGACTAGGTCAGTTGAGATAAGCGCCCGGTCGATGGCCTCGCGGTCGCCAGGTGACCAACGTCGTAAAAGTGTTTGATGCGGAAAGCGCCCTTGGGCAACTAGCTCAGCCACGGTTAAGCCTTCCGGGGCAACCGGACCTTGGGGCAAAAGTGCCAACTTGCGGGCAACCATGCGGGTGCGGTAACTGCTGATGGGTTGCCCGTCTAGCGTAACCCCACCGGTCATGGGTTTAAGAATGCGGGCAAATGCTTTCAGCAGGGTGGACTTACCGCAGCCGTTAGGCCCTACTAGGGCAGTGATCTCGCCGGGACGAATGGCTAGGGAAATATCTTTGACAATAGGCTCACCGCCGTAGCCAACTGAAAGACCTTCGGCTGCTAGTAATAGTGCAGCGTCTTGCTGAAACGCACGCTGTGTCACGTACAAGCAACTCTCTGCAAGATAAAAAGGTGACTGTGCAATCTCGAGCGTATGATTGTGAATGTATTTAGTTGGTGCATATTACGTCCCTTGTTGTGTGACCTACTGCTGTGTGACAGTGATGGTGGAAAGTCATCAATAGATATATAATCAGAACTACAAGCGTCATGCTGCTTGTTTAGCTAACAGCCTTGTATAAAGCCCGCCACTATCAGCAATATCCTCATGCTTACCCAACTCCACAACCCGCCCGTGATCAAGTACCGCAATTTGGTCAGCATCACGAATAGTGGATAAGCGGTGGGCAATAACCACACTCGTGCGGTTATTCATAAGTTCGCGTAGGGCAGCTTGAATTTGGGTCTCAGTTTCGGTGTCAACTGCGGATGTTGCTTCATCTAAAATGAGTACCGGGGCATCTTTAAGCACCGCTCTAGCAATGGACAAGCGCTGCTTTTGACCGCCCGAAAGTTTGACGCCACGCTCGCCAACCAAGGTGTCGTAACCTTGTGGTAATGCTTCAATAAAGTCGTGAGCACTAGCTACTTTGGCAGCGCTAATGACCTCCTCATCAGTGGCATTGGGTCTGGCAAAACGGATGTTTTCAGCAACGCTGGCGTAAAACAAAAAGACATCTTGCTGGACTACACTTAAATTGCGGCGCAAACTTGCCAGTGATATGTCTTTGAGGTCGTGGCCGTCTAATTTAATCTGCCCAGCTTGCGGGTCATAAAACCGTGCCAGTAAATTAGCGAGGGTGCTTTTGCCAGCACCAGTAGGGCCAACGAGGGCTAAGCTTGACCCAGCAGGTACGTTCACGGTGACATCTTGCAAAACATCTTCAGCTTGGTACGCAAAACTTACGTGATCTAGGACAAGGTCGCCCCTAGCGCGTGCAAGGTTAGCACCCTGAGGTGGGTCGGTCACTCCCGGTGTTGCACTGAGTACGTCGCGAATGCGCTGCAAACTAGCCACGCCGCGCTCGAGCGCTTCGCTGACATTGGCAACTGCCCAGAGCGGCTGATAAAAACTAGCTAGATAGAGCACAAACGCAACTAAATCTTCAATAGCTAGGTTGCCGTTTA
>JBCCBI010000012.1:0-27072 GCA_039034155.1 Deinococcota bacterium
CCCCACACTAAGTGGGTCTATTTCAACTCGCCTAGCTCGCATCTGAAGTTGCTAGGGCAACTCCAGATGGAAACGCTATTTCTTACAGGTTTTGAAAGCCAATCCCTTTTGCCTCGAACGCATTGATGGTTTCAATGAGGTGTTGAAGACTGTGTCCTAGTCAGTCAAGCTTCCAAATAACAAGCTTGTCACCTTTACCAGCAGAGTACATACAATGACCATTAGTGAGGGCACTTCATATCTCATCTGGCAGTTCCTTTTCAAATTGACCCACAGAAGGAATTAGATAGACAGCCGCTGTTGTTATCACAATTAACACGCCAGCTAAAACAGTAAGAAAGCCCATTCCTCGAGTTGGGCCAACCCCAACAATTCGCCCAACGGATGAGTCCCATGCACCGCCAACTACAAGACGCGGACCAAATACAAACTCAACTAGTGGACCAACCATCAGATACGCGAATGGCTCTGCAAGAAAGCTTAAGAGCTGTTTAGTGGCAAATACTTGCCCTTGAACCTCATGCGCAACTTTTCGCTGAAATAGCGTACTTCCGGCTGCACCGCTAGCAGCAAAAGAAAAATAAAAAACAAACAACCCTAAAGCAATAAGTAAAGGAGAAGGCCGCAGTCCAACTATCACAATACCTACACCACTCATCAGCAAAAATCCAAGATTGACCTTTATGAGATGTCTTGCAGGTCCCCAAGTTGCCATAAAGATACTGCCAAGCACCATACCAGAACCACCAATAGATAGAACGACGCCCAACATCTTGGGTGACCCAAGTGAAAGCAACAAAGGGGTTTTCAAGATCAACCCGAAGTTGTTAAGGAAATTGTAGAGCATATTGAGCAAAGCGAGTCCCAGAAGGCCGCGGTGATGTATCAGATACTGCCACCCAACTAACAGGTCCCGCCAGACCATCTTATTTGTGCTAGTTGCTTGATTTTTAAGCCCTTGATTTTTAAGCCCTTGATTTCTAAGTCGAGGAAAGCGTACAACGAGCAACGTCGCTAGGGAAATTGCAAATGTTAGCAAATCCAGTCCGATAACCCCTGCTAGCCCTAGCGTACTTATGAGGAAACCTGCTAGCAATGGTGCCGTGATGCGTCCTGAAGCAACACTAAATTGGACAAGACCGTTAGCACGCGCGAGTCGTGCTTTAGGTACGAGGAGACTGATACTGGCCTTATAGGCTGGACCCTGAAACACATGAGCTACTGAGTTAATAACGCTAGCAAGATAGATATGCCACACATCAAGTTGAGCTAACAGAAGCAAGATTAAAAGAAAAGCCGAACTCCCAGCAGCAACGATATCAGCTAGAATCATTACCCGCCTGCGGCTGTAACGGTCAACGACTATGCCTGCAAAAGGTGAAAATAGAATAAAGGGTAAAACGGTAAAAACCATTGTTAGGGCGAACTGCGTTGCAGAGCCAGTCTGCTCAAACACCCACCAAGCTGCCACAAATGAAGTCAGACTCGAGCCGAGGGTAGAAATGTATTGCCCAACCCACACCGTTAAAAACGAGCGCCAAGTGGGATTGGGTACTGTGGGATTAGGTGCTCTGGAACTTACTTCGACATGTTCAAAATCTTTCATGTCGTAAAGGATATGAGGTACTCTAATTCAAATGGAACCTAAATCTTTGAAAAAGCTTTGGCATGTGATTAAAAATGCCGATGCAGCACAGGTGTTATCAGACCCAGCAAAGCAACGCTACCTGTTACCATTCATTCGTGAGGAACTGTCTCTTAGTGAAGCTGCTCATCATCTTGGGGTAAAACCAAATGCACTGCTCTACCAGATCAACAAATTGCTCAATTTAGGACTACTTGAAGTTGTTCGGGTTAAGCAACGTCAAGGAAGAGCAAGCAAAATTTACCGAGCTATTGCCCAAAGATTTTTTATCCCCTTCTCTCTAACTAAAGCTGAGACGGTTCAAAACCTCGCTATAGAAACCGATATACGCTCAGAGAGATTGTTTCAACAGGATTTAATCAATGCCCAGATGATGTATGGGGATGAGTGGGGCATTGCGATTTATATTATGGAAGATGGCAGCCTGAGCATTGATTTAGCGACGTCGATAGAACATACAGCAGAAGACACAGACTTTATCTTAGCCGCTAACTACCCTGCTGTTTGGTCAAGCTGGCTTTGGATAAACCTTAGTCATAGTGAAGCCAAGATGCTGCAACAGGAGCTCATCGCATTATGGCAACGGTACAAGCAAATGCGTAGCCCTGATAAGCCAAAATATACATTGCGTTTAGGACTCGCGCCCATGAATGAGTTTGTTCGTGAAACAGTGTAATGAAGCAGTGTAAGAGTTAATGTAGATTCACAGAGACTCGAGCTGTGCAAGTTGCTCTCGTAGCTGTTTAATTTCTTCGTCTTTGCTCTGCAGTTCAACCCGCAAACTGTTGATGGTTTCATTGAGCGCCGTAATGATGGCCTCAGACTCAAGTATGCTGCCAGCCTCACCAGGTACAGACGTATCAAACGGAGGTTTAAATACCTCTTCAGAGGGTTGACTTAGCTGCTCAGCAAAGGTTTCTGTGGGTGTGTCACCAAGTTGGGCTTGAAGTTCTTGTTTAATGACGTCTCGAGCACTTTGGGCGAGCGCTTTGGACACTTTGAACGGCATGTCTTGCCCTTGCTTTTCTTGGCAGACACGGGCAATTTCTTTTTCATCGGGGTAGCCTACCGCAAGGGCGGCAATTGCTTCTTGGTTATTGTCGTAGTTTTGTTTGATGAGTAGGCGCGTCGCATATTGGGCTTGTGCGTCTGTAGCAGGAAGTTTGCTGTTGCCGTCGCCAAATTGACCTGCAGCTGAGCCTTTCACACCTGTTTTACGCTCAGGATAGCTGTCTGGATCGACATCTGAATCACGGACTGCTGAGCCAGTATCTTTGTGTTTTTTGATGATGTCCCGCGCGGTGTTGGCACTTACCGTCTGACCAGATTCAGCCAGTTTAAGTACTTCACTCCGTGCTTCTTCTGGCGTTGAGGGCCGTCCTAGCTCAATAGCAGCCGTTAGCCCAATCGGTAAATTCTGCGCGCCCCCGGGCAGTTTGCCAAAAGTCTCATAGACATTGATGTAGTTGTAGGCGTACTGCCGGCTCCAGCCCAGTTCATCTTTAATCCAGCCTAAAAACCCGCCTTCTCTATCACGGGCCAGCTCGCGTGCGTCGTGCAAGTGTTTACCCAACATGATGCAGTCGTGCAATAACTTGGTATGGCCTGACTTAATCTCGTCACGCAGGTGGTCAAGTTGGTTTTTGTCATTTCCGTTAGCTTCAGTCGCAAGGGTCGTACTTTGCCCAGTAGTGCTTTGCATAAGTGCACATTATCGCGTTTAGGTAGAGGATGCCTTTGTTGCCACTACGTTTAGCTCGAGGCTGTCTATTAGAGTAGTAAATTATCTGTAAAATAAGCTGAGGTAATCTTATCTGTTCCGTCTAGGACAAAATCCTGTGACCCTCCTGATTCTTGAGTGTTTCTCTGGCTGGTTGTTTGTTGATGCTCTTTAAAGTTGTCAGCCAGACTGTTGAATGGCCTGTTTTGATGCTGCGGTTACCCGTACAAGTCTTGTGTATCCTCATAACAAAAAAGCAGGTGATATTAACCAGCAAATCTGGGCTCGAGCAATCCCTTTACATCTGTTTTAACTTTAAAGATATGTCCAGCTAACGGTTGCTGGTTTAACTCATCCTCACTCAAAATAACCCGCGCACTAGTAATAAAAAGCTCGTCAAGGTTAGGCCCACCAAACGTACAACTGGTTGGGCAAGCTGTAGGTAGCTCTATCTCAGCTACTAACCTGCCATCTGGCGAAAATTTGTGAACCCGCCAACCGTTCCATGCTGCACTCCACACATTGCCTTCACTATCCACCGTGAGGCCGTCGGGAACACCTTTATGAATATTCGCAAAGACGCGTTCACCACTGAGCGACCCTGTCTCAACGTCATAATCAAACGCCAAAATTTTGTTCAAAGGTGAATCGGTGTAATACATCACCTTGTTGTCAGGACTCCAGCCGAGGCCGTTAGAGATGCCAACATTACGGCGTTGTGTACTGCACGCGAGGTCAGCATCAAGTCGGTAGAGTGCACCCGTAGGTACGTCACCATCTCCATTTGTATTCATGCCCATCGTGCCGGCCCAAAAGCGCCCTGCGCGGTCACATTTACCGTCGTTAAAGCGGTTATCGGTCATGCCCTCTTCGGGGTCAGTGATAGCCTCGAGTCCACCCGTTTTCAACTCCAAAAAGTGAAAGCCCGTTTTAAGCGCCACAATGACCTTGTTGTGCGTCTCACAAAACGCATAACTGCCAATCTCACAAGGTAGTGTCCAAGCCTGATAGTCGTTTGTGTCGGGCTGCCAGCGCTGCAAGCGGAAGTTGAGAATGTCAAGCCAGTAGAGGGCTTGCTCACCACTGTTCCAAACGGGACCTTCACCTAAAGAGTCATTGGCTGAATAAGCTGATACTGGGTTCATGGATGCATCTTATCTTGACACACACTAAATCTTTGACATGCACTATGTTAAGCTTAACATCCTATCTTATCAAAACAATTGAAGGGCATAACTCATGCGTGACGTTCGCTCATTAAATAAAAATTGGTATTTTCACCCTGGTGAGGACATAGCCGATGATGCCCGCTTTTTTGGCAACGTACAGATCATTGCCAATGAGACCAATCTGTGGCAAAAAGCAGGTAACCACGGACCCTCTAAAGCGGCAAATCCACATATTAAAACTTGGCGGCAAGTTGATGTTCCCCATGACTACGCCTTAGAAGGTGAGTTTACTTCTAGTGTCGCTGCAGGTGTAGGCGCGCTAGAACGTGGTAAGGCTATTTATGTGAAACACTTTGAACTAGCTACAGCAGATCACGACAAACGTATTCACCTAGAGTTTGATGGTGTCTTTCGTGATTGCCAAGTATTTGTTAACGGCAGTTTTGTAGGTCGGCATTTAAGCGGCTATACCTCATTTGGATTTGACATTAGCGAGCTTTGTGAGTTTGGTGCAGTTAACGCGGTAGCCGTACATATTGATGCAACTGACAACGAACTGTGGAGTTACGAAGGCGCTGGTATTTACCGAAGTGTTCGCTTGGTGACAACCTCACCTGTATTTGTGCCACGCTGGGGAACGTTTGTACGTACGGGTACAGCAGAACAGCCTAATAAAGTCATTATTGAAACCAAGCTTGCTAACATGACTTACGAAGCTGTGAGTTGTGAGCTACTGCAAGAAATTTATGCACCGTCAGGTGAGTTGGTGTGCAGCTTAGCACCAGTTGCCGCCAACATAGACGCAATTGAGCAGGTGACGCTCGAGCAAACCACCCAACTAGAGAACCCCGTTTTATGGTCCGTGGACAACCCGCAACGCTACACTTTGGTGACTAAAGTTGTCTATGACGGCCATGAGTGCGATCAAGTTGAGACTCACTTTGGGGTACGTTACTTTAATTTTGACCCTGAGCAGGGCTTTTTCCTCAACGGGACACCCCTCAAACTTAAAGGTGTGTGCTGCCACCAAGATCATGCGTGCGTGGGTGTGGCTGTGCCTCCTGCTGTCCAGGAATACCGTGTTGCACGTCTAAAAGATTTAGGTTGCAACGCGTTTAGGACAAGCCATAACCCACCCGACCCAGCCCTGCTGGACGCCTGCGATAAGCTCGGCATGTTGGTGATGGATGAGGTTCGCTTGTCTGGTAGCACACCCGAGTTTTTAAACCAATTGGAAAGCCTTGTGTTACGTGACCGCAACCACCCCAGCGTCATTATGTGGAGTATTGGCCCCGAAGAAATGCTGATTCAGCACACCGAGCAAGGTATTAAAACCTTCAAGCGCATGCAGCATCTTGGGAAAAAGCTCGACCCTTCACGGGTGACAACCTACGGCATGAATATGATGTGGATTGACATCTGCGACCTGCACGATCAAGCAGGCTTTCGGGTGGATGTGTTTGGGGCAAATTACCGCAGTAGCCAACGTAGCGAAAACTACGACGACTTTCATGCTAAATATCCTGACTGGCCGCTCATTGGTTCAGAAACCTTTGGCGGTGGGGCAACACGCGGCCTTTTTGAACCCGATCAAAGCCAGTTGCCTGTCAAAATTGCCGACAGATGGCTCGAGCACCCTGACAACTTCCCTGACCCACGTTACCCACAAACTGCCAGTGCCTACGGTCAAACCTTTACACCGTGGGGGTATAGCATTGAAGAAACCTGGCAAGACTGTCTAGCGCGCCCGTTTATGGCGGGTACATTTATCTGGACGGGTTTTGACTACCGTGGTGAAACCTTTCCTTATGACTGGCCGTCTGTTATTTCTCGCTTTGGCATTTTAGATTACTGCGGGTTCTACAAAGAAATAGCGCACTATTTAAGGGCCTGGTGGCGTACAGATAATCCACATCTTTTTATCTTCCCCCACTGGAACTGGCAAGGGCGCGAAGGCGAGCTAATTGACGTGTGGTGCTACGCCAATTGTGCTGAGGTTGAACTTGTACTCAACGGGACAAGTTTAGGTAAGAAACCTATGCCGGCTAATTATCGGCTCGAGTGGCAGGTTCCTTTTGAAGCGGGCACACTGACAGCCATTGGCTATGACGCAGGAGGTCAAGAATGTCTGCGAACCTACCGTAAAACTACCCAAGCCCCTGCTCAGATTGCCCTAAAGCCTCACAAACAACACCTACAAGCAGATGGCGAAGACTGCCTTGTAATTGAGGTACACGTTCAAGACGCGCAAGGCGAAGTTCACCCGTACGCAGATAATGAACTTACATTTTCGGTAGAAGGTGCTGCTGAACTGCTTGGTTTGGGCAACGGCAATCCCCACAGCCATGAGCCTGACAAGGGCAGCAGGAGACGTGTTTTTCACGGGCTTGCCCAAGCTATTGTTAAATCTACAGGTCACTCAGGTGAGGTCAAGGTACGTGTAGAAGGGTGGCGGCTCGAGCCAGCAGAGCTTATTCTGCAGGCGGAGTAACTCGCATCTCATCAAAAGGTGAGGCTATTTTTCTTTGAGGTGTAAAACTCTGTATCAAGCATGGCTTATCCTCCTTGGAAGCGCGCTATCCGTCTCCACAATTTTGTGGTGCAAGTGTTGAGTGAGGTCCAGTTTTAAGGCCTGATAGTCAGCTTTGGACCACAAATTATAGAGTTCATGGAGGTCATTTTCTAAGTCAAACAGTTCACCATAAGGCTCTGGACCCGTTGCACTGGTGTAAGTGGTGAGCTTGTGATTTGCTGTAACGAGTGTTCGTAACCGTAACCCCAGATAGTCTTCGTCATTTTCAATCAAGACAGCATCTTGAACATTGGCTTGTTCCCCCATGAGTACAGGTACTTGTGAGCGGCCGGCCCAAGCTGGTGGTTGCTGGGGTGCTTCGGGTGATGATGGCCCTTCTGGCACCGCAACCTGAGCAAGGTCTAAAATGGTGGGTGCAAAATCGAGGAGGCTTATAAGCGCTTGGGTCTGCTGCGACTTAATGTGACCCTGCCATGACCAAATCATCGGCACGCGTAAAAGCCCCTCAAAGTGAAACGGCCCTTTGTTCAAAAGTTGATGGTCACCCAACATGTCGCCGTGGTCAGACATAAACACAATCACGGTGTTATCGCGTAGATCCTTTGCGTCTAAGGCAGCTAAGATTCTGCCAATGTGTTTGTCAAGAAGTGACACCATGTCATAGGTTCGTGCGATGAGCTCGAGCCTGTGATTTTTAGGAATATTTGTGGCTTTCCCTCGCCCGCTAAGTTGCACATCGTTTTCAAAAATATCTTTGAAAAAAGATGCTAAATCATCAAATTCACCTTCTCTACACACTGGAGACATCACATCCTCAGGTAGGTACATGGGGTCCCAATCGTTGGGGAGTTCATAAGGATGATGGGGGTCAGGGAAGGAGCTAAACAGAAAAAAAGGGCGCTGCTGATCTAGCTCATCTAAATACTCAATCGTTTGATTAGCAACGTAGGTGGTGTGATGAAAACGCTCGTCTAGCGGAGACGTGCCACTTTGCTCGAGCCCACTTGGGGACGGCCTCACGCCTTCTGTTTGCAAGTTTTTCCACTGCTGTGGATGTTCTTTTTTAAGCCAATTTTCGTAATCACCCCCCACAAAACTACCGTGCCCAAGGGTAATGTCCACATGTTCAAAGCCGTAGTAAGGCGTCTGGATATGATTGACAACATTTTGCTTCCAGTTGGCGATAAGTTCTGGCAGCTCTTGGGAAACAACCTCGCTACTAGCTTCATCGTTAAGCGTGTAGTTTGAAAAATGCAATTTACCAATAGATGCCGTCTGATACCCTGCTACGTTTAGGGCAGATGTCAAGGTGGGTAAGCTTGTATCCAAGGGAATGCCGTTGGTTCTGACGCCGTGGCCTCGAGGCGTTAAGCCCGTAAACATGGTTGCGCGACTGGGCATGCAGAGTGGGCAGTTAACGTAGGCACGCTCAAAATGGCTACCTGTTTGGGCAAGGGCATCTAGATTAGGTGTTTTGATGACAGGATTACCTGCAACACCCAGGTGGTCTGCACGCATTTGATCAGTGCAAATAACTAAAAAATTGGGAGGGCGTTCCGCCATACGATTCTCCTTAAATAGTGTTTGAACTCAACTTTTGATACGAGGCTACCAATGTGGGCACTTACATTAATGTGGTGTTGTCTTTAAAGAGGGGCATGTTTGTAACACCAATCATCACATATGCATTGAACCATCACATGCAGCAATCTTGACGATAT
Source organism: Deinococcota bacterium (assembly GCA_039034155.1). Lineage (GTDB taxonomy): Bacteria > Deinococcota > Deinococci > Deinococcales > Trueperaceae > JBCCBI01. The sequence continues at coordinate 8,789 of JBCCBI010000012.1, forward strand.
TTATTTTAGATGGCACCGCAACCAGCTTTGAGATTGGGCCTTTAAGACATACCTCAAGAACTGGGGGTATAACACTCGAGACACCTCAACTGTATCTGCCTCTGGTGACACAAACCTCAGCAATTAACCTGACTTGCAACTTCTGAATGGACATGCTAGCATTTGCGTAAGCCTTTTCGCAAACCAATTTTCTGTCATAAGCTTGTAATTTTATGAGCTTATCGATTTTGCTCTAACTATTTTTTAGGGAGTCAAACCGATTCCGATGGAACACTTTGTGAACCCCTACGGGCTTTACGCCGTTCCCATCAGAATCGGTAGCTGTTTCTACACCTTCCAGGTAGGTTAATTCGTTAACGAATTAACCGGAAAAGGTACTATGTGGCCAGTTTAAAAGAGGTTGCACAGCGGGCAAATGTGTCGCTAGCAACGGCGTCTCGAGTGTTGTCGGCAAGTACGCACAGCTCGGCCCGCTATAGCCAAGCAACTCGTCAAGCGGTGGTCAACGCCAGTCAAGAATTAGGGTATAAACCCAACTTGCCGGCTCGAGCCTTGGCATCTGGCCGCAGCAATATTGTTGCGGTTGTTTATCCTCGAGTCCTCACCTCACCGTTTTCAGCGCCCTTTGTTATGAAGCTCATTGAGCACATCGAACGGGTCTGTAGTGAACACGGCTTTCATGTTTTGCTCAGTGCACCCCGAATTGAAGAGAGTCAGCCTGAAGAAAGTTACCTCAAACTCATTAACAGTGGCTATCTAGACGGCATCATCTGCATCGATAGTTTTCAAAGTTCATCGTTACTAGCACACACTTTAGAGAGTGGCTTACCTGCCATCATCACGGGCACAGAAGACTGCTTGGTCCACATTGATGAAACAGCAGGTGCTTACGAGCTTGCCAAACATGTTTTGGCATTAGGACACCGAGATATTGGCTTTATTGGCGTACCTGATGAGCTAAATCACCGTGCGCAGGTGCGTTTTGAAGGCTTTCAGCGTGCGCTTGATGAGGTTGGCCTCGAGCTACCCGACTTACCTCGAGAAGACGGCGACTTTAGCCTTAGCAGCGGTGAACAAGCAGCTCACACCTTGCTAGCTCATCACCCAGAGCTTACAGTCATCATGGCACTCAACGATTTTATGGCGGTGGGTGCGTACCGAGCAGCCCGTAACCTCAAACGCTTAATCCCAGATGATCTTGTTGTCACAGGTTACGACGACATGCCCATCGCCACGGAACTGGTGCCCTCACTTACCACCGTGCATCAACCCATTGACCAACTGGGCGAACGCCTTGCCAGCAAACTCATTGACCTGATTGAAGGCAAAGAGCCCCCTCAAGAAGCATTGACAACAACCCTTCAAGTTCGTGAATCAACAAGCTTTGTACAAGAGTTGATGCCGTCATGAAAGCCATCATGGTCATGTTTGACTCGCTTAACCGGCGCATGTTGCCGTCGTATGGCTGCGACTGGGTTCACGCACCTAATTTTGCACGCCTTGCCGAGAAGACGGTGCAATTTAATCAAAGCTACGTTGGGTCGATGCCCTGTATGCCCGCTCGGCGCGAACTCCACACCGGACGTCACAACTTTTTACACCGCAGTTGGGGGCCGCTCGAGCCGTTTGATGTCTCCATGCCAGAGCTGCTAAAACAAGCAGGCGTTTACACACATTTAGCCACCGATCATCAACATTATTTTGAAGATGGCGGCGGCACCTATCACACGCGCTACAACAGTTGGGAGTTTATTCGCGGTCAAGAAGGTGATGCTTACAAAGGTCACGTGCGCGACCCAGAGATTCCCAAGGCCGTCAAAAGTCGTACAAATACACCCCTGTGGCGGCAAGATTGGGTGAACCGGCAATACGTTCAGCGCGAAGAAGACATGCCGCAAGCTAAAACGTTTAAGGCTGGGCTCGAGTTCATTAACACCAATCACAATGACGACAGTTGGTTTTTACAACTCGAGACCTTCGACCCCCACGAACCCTTTTTTACCCAACAACACTACAAAGACCTCTACCCCCACGAGTATGAGGGTGATCATTTCGATTGGCCAGACTACGCACCTGTAACTCAAACACCCGCAGAGGTTGCCCACTGCCGCTATGAGTACGCGGCACTTGTGAGCATGTGTGACCATTACCTCGGCAAAGTTTTAGACGCTATGGATCACTACAACCTCTGGGATGACACGCTGCTAATCGTTAACACCGACCACGGCTTTTTGCTGGGTGAAAAAGACTGGTGGGCCAAAATGGTGCAACCCATGTACAACGAGGTTGCCCATACGCCGCTTTTTGTATGGGACCCGCGCCACCGCATTTGCGGTGAGCAGCGTGAGGCACTGGTGCAGACAATTGATTTAGCACCAACTCTGCTAGATTTTTTTGAGGTTCCTATTCCAAATACGATGCAAGGTGTCCCCCTCAAAGACATGCTCAAGGATGACACACCCGTTCGGGAAGCTGGCCTGTTTGGGATGCACGGCAGCCATGTAAACGTCACCGACGGCCGCTACGTCTATATGCGCGCGCCGGTTCCTAATAACGAACCACTGTTTGAATACACGCTCATGCCCACGCACATGCGGCAACGATTTACGCCAGACGAGCTTCAAGAGATAGACCTTGCGCCATCGTTTAGCTTTACCCAAAATTGCGCCACCCTCAAAATTGCGAGTAACGCGATGATTAACCCTTACATTTACGGCAGTTTGTTGTTTGACCTCGAGCACGACCCCGAACAAGAACATCCACTCAATGACCCAGACATTGAACGCCAGATGATTGCACACTTGCTGAAGTTAATGCAGGCAAATGATGCGCCTGTAGACCAATACGAACGCTTAGGCTTGCCGCTAACAGGTGAGGTTGGTACAGAGCATCTGCAATGTGCGGACGTGCGTAATCCGTCAGAAGATGTTGTTGGCCAAACGCAGGTGACCTGGCAAGGCAAAGCCAAAAGCCTCTACTACGGCGTTTTAGGTGTAACCCCCATCGGTATGAAACGGCAGGTTGAACTTGCCGCCGAGCAAGCCCTTCATAGCCTCAGCAAAAACGTGTTGGGTGATGATGACGTGCTCGAGCTATTCCATACCATCCTCCCCCAAACACACCACAACATCGTGACGCATGTATCTCAATTTGTGACTGCCAAAGGTAAGTAGAAAGGAGTAGCAAAACGCAACCCTATTTGACGAGCAATGTATCTGTATCTTTGAAGGAGACTTAGACTATGACAAAATTTAATCGCCGCCAATTTTTGAAGCGTGCTGCACTCACCGCCGTAGGTTTTAGTACTGTTGGGGTCATACGTTCGCCCTTGCGCTCCCAGTTTTACTCGCTAGCTCAAGGCGACGGTGTTGACCTCACGCTGATGATGGTGGACTACAGCGACCCGGTTGTGACCGCGCTCGAAGACGTGATTGTTCCTATGTTTGTTGAAGAAAACCCCGGCTCTACCGTAACCGTGAACTACAGTGCGTGGGACCGTTACAACGAAGAAATGACCACTGCCTTTGCAGCCGGTGTGACGCCAGATGTGTTCCAAGGTGGCGCAGTTTGGGCACCGCAAATGGCTCGCCGAGGTTGGGCGTTTCCTTTAAATGATTTTATTGCGGCTGATCCTGACTGGAATTGGGATGATTTTCCACCCGGCTTGCAAGCAGACGTTACCGTTAATGGGCAAATTGTGGGCGTACCCTACCGTCAAGACTTGCGCACGTTGTGGTATCGCACAGATATGCTCGAGGCTGCTGGATTTTCCAGTCCGCCCACTACTTGGGACGAGTTTTTAGAGGTTGCCAAAGCTACCACGGTTAAAAACGGCAATCAATTTGAGGTGGAGGGCTATCACTTTTCAAGTGCAAGCGACGGCTGGCAGCGTGACTGGCAACCTTACCTTATTTGGCTTCATGCGGCAGGTGGGCAGTTTTTAAGCGACGACCTAAGCCGCTGCATGCTCGACCAAGAACCTGCTATTCGAGCGCTGCAGTTTATTCACGACATGATTCACGTGCATGAAGTGACGGCCTATCCTGGCCTCGAGCCGCAAGGGGATGTCCCCGTAATCGTCGCTGGTAACGCTGCCATGGAATTTGACAATGCAGATATGGAACGCGATATTAACTTGTTCGCCCCAGACCAAGCAGGCATCGTACGACCTGCCTTGCCCTTAACAGGTGAAGAACAAGCAACCCACGCATGGGTGAATAAGTTTTTTGTGTCGTCACAGTCTGATTATCCTGAAGAGGCGTGGGGTTTAGTACGGTTCTTGACGCGCCCAGATGTGCTCGAGGTTTACTCGGCAGCTAACAACAACACGCCCCCGCGTCAATCGCTGATGAGTGCTGAGTACATGAGTGAGAAACATCAGCAGGTACTGGCAGCAGCACCTTACGCGCGTACCTTTCCACAACATCCAAACTTAATTGCGCTGTTTAGACCGGTGGCGGCGGAACTCGAGCAAGCCCTTAGCGGGAACAAAACCCCAGAAGCCGCTCTGCAAGATGCAACTCGAGAAGTCAACCTCATTCTAGAAGATGTTTAGAAGAACTGTCTGATGACTCTAACTTTCAAGCATCCGTACATCTACAACTATCACAAAAGATGATGTCTCAGACATTATCCGATTGATAATCCTAGATGATGTTTAAGAAAGTCTTCAAATCAGTTGCATCTTATAAGCATTAAACCCTAACACTTGCTGATGCTAACGGCATCACCCAGGCACCGTTGGCATCAGCAGTTTTAAAAGCAGATCACGGTATCTGCTAACTCATCAGGAGTGTTTCTAGGAGTACTTAATGGCAATAGCGTCTCGAGACCATCCTCAGCGTAAACAACAGGTCAGTTTTGGGCGGCGACTTTACCGTTTTTACAACAGCCAAGCCTTTGTGGCGTTTTTATTTCTTATTTTGCCCGTCAGTTTGCTGATTATCTTAAAAATTTATCCTATTTTTTATAACCTGTATCTCAGCTTTACCCGCTACGAGTTGTTTGAGCCGCCACGTTTTGTGGGGCTTAGGAATTACCGCTATATTGCTCAAAATAGCGTTGCCCGTCAGTCAATTTGGAACACGCTACTGTTCACGCTACAAGCTGTCCCGCTTGGTACTGCGCTGGCGCTCGTGGTTGCCAAACTCCTCGACGAAAACCTCTACGGCAAAATTATGTTCCGCACGCTCTACTATCTGCCAGTGATTAGTTCGGTTGTGGTTTCCGCGATGATCTTTCGCTGGATTTTTAACCCGCAGCAAGGGCTGCTCAACTACTTTTTAGGATTTATAGGCATTCCGCCGCAAACGTGGCTCAGTGATCCCAACTTGGCGCTACCGTCTCTGGTGATGGTCACAATTTGGGGCAGTATCGGCGGGAATATGATCATATTTTTAGCAGGTTTGCAGGATATTCCTGGGGATGTGCTCGAGGCTGCCAAGGTGGACGGTGCCAACGCCTTCCAGCGATTTTTGCAAATCACCATCCCACTTATGCGTCCGGTGATTTTATTTGTGGTAGTTACCTTCACCATCAGCATTTTTAGAAATTTTGGGCTTATTTTTATGCTCACGCAAGGTGGTCCGCTCAACCGCACGAATACATTGGTTTGGGAGGTGTACATGAGCGTGTTTGCGAACTTACGCCTTGGGCGTGGGGCAGCGTTATCTATGGTGATGCTTGTGATGGTGTTTATCTTGACGATTATTAATTTCCGCGCACTGCGTGAAAGGCAAGGCTAATCATGATTGCCCAAAAGCCTAGCACCTCAAAACAACTCACTAAGCATGTACCTAAGCTACTTACCTATGTTGTACTTTCACTAGGTGCTACGGCGATGATTCTGCCGTTTATCTGGATGTTATCAACCTCAGTCAAAGTGGATAGCGAGATTTTTTCAGATACGATTCAGTGGCTACCCCGTCAATTTGACTTCAAAAACTACGTGGATGCCTACCAACAAACCAACATGGGCAGGCTTTTCCTGAACACCGGGTTTGTGACATTCGTATCTGTTGCATCTCAAGTTATCTTGGGTGCTATGGCCGGCTACGCCTTTGCACGTTTGCACTTTAGAGGTAAAAACATCCTCTTTTTTTCGCTCCTTGCCACTATGATGGTGCCGTTTGAGGTGCTCATTATTCCTATCTTTTTGTTTGTTCGGGCGTTTCCACTGGCAGGTGGAAACAATATCCTCGGGCAAGGTGGCACGGGACTGTTTAACACCTACGCTGGGCTTATCTTTCCCAATCTGATTTCGGTGTTTAGCATCTTTTTATTTCGGCAGTTTTACTTGCGCTTTCCTCACGAAATTGAGGAGGCCGCTATTGTGGATGGGTGCTCGAGGGTTGGCGTATTTTGGCGTATTTTGCTACCCAACTCGAGACCCGTCATTGCCACCATGGCCTTGTTTGCATTCTTGTGGTCATGGAACGACTTTTTGTGGCCGCTAGTTGTCGTCAGAAGTGACAGCCTCAACACTCTTCAACTTGGGCTTAGTTTGTTTAATCAAGAACAAGGCACGCAGTGGGCAGAGCTTATGGCGGCATCTACCATGGCGGTTATTCCGGTGGTCATTCTCTATTTACTATTGCAGCGGTTTTTGACCAAAGGTGCTGTTACCAGTGGCATTGACTGAGCGCAGACACTCTCGGATAAGTTCACCACGTCACTCGATTATGTTTAACTACTCTTTAGCTCGAGCATGCCATCAAATATGTAGGTTTTGCCTTCCTCAGCTTGCCAGTTGATAGTTTTGTCTTGATAGCGAAGCGTGCAAGGTTTGCTTGCATGCGCGGTGATACTTGCTTGGCTGAGCTTGCCATCTTGCCAACGCAAGCTAATTTCAAATTTATTAGGGGCGCGTAAGCCGCTAACCGCGCCGGTTACCCATGCTCGAGGTAGCGCAGGTAAAAGCTCTATATAACCCGCATGGGATTGCAGAAGCATTTCGGTGATGCCAGCAGTTGCACCCAAGTTGCCATCTATCTGGAAAGGTGGGTGAGCGTCAAATAGGTTAGCATAGGTGCCGCCACCTTCCATAACAATGTAGTCAACCTCGGTAAAGTTGAGTTGATTGTTGAGGAGTTGCAGCGCTTTATCACCGTGTTTGAGCCGCGCCCAAAAAGCAATTTTCCACGCCAGTGACCAACCCGTGCCGCCGTCTCCTCGGTAGGTTAAAGACTTTTTGGCAGCTTCAAAAAGTTCTGGGGTTTCTTCAGTTATTTCGCGACCTGGGTGTAAGCCCCAAAGGTGTGACACATGACGGTGAGTCTCGTTAGGATTATCTTTATCAACCAACCATTCTTGGAGTTGACCGTGTTGCCCCACAGAGTTAGGCGCAATCTTGGCACGCAGGTCACTTAGTGTATTTTTGAAGTCTTCGTCTAGCTCGAGGATATTGCAAGCTTGAATCGTGTTCGCAAATAACTCCTGCATAATCTGATGATCCATACTCGGTGCAGCTACCATGTCACCAAGCTCAGGTGAGTTGGACACTGGTGAAATAAGCCACCCCGTTGCCTTATCTAGCGTTAAAATATCAGCTACAAACAGACATGCTTCACGCATAGTTGGATACGCACGCTCGCGCAAAAAATCTTCGTCTAGCGTGAACATGTAGTGCCACCAAAGGTGCTGACACAGCCACAGCCCACCCGTTGGCCAAATACCATGTCCTGAGTGGTTAATGGGCGCGGCACCGCGCCACAAGTCCGTATTGTGATGGAGTACCCAGCCGCGTGCTGCGTAGTGCTCTTGGGCGACTTTTTTACCTGTAACGGTAAGGTCCTCTAACAAATCAAACAGCGGCTCATGACATTCTGACAGGTTCGTCATTTCGGCAGGCCAGTAGTTCATTTCAAGATTGATGTTAGTCGTCCACTTGCTATCCCAGGCAGGCGTTTTTTGATGATTCCAAATACCCTGCAAATTGGCAGGTTGCGACCCTGCACGTGAAGATGCAATCAGCAAGTAGCGCCCATATTGAAAGTACAGCGCATAAAGGCCAGGGTCCTGCGTTTTGTCTTTAGCTAGAAGTCTAGTGAGTGTATCTGTATTAGTACTACCATCACCAAGCTCTATTTTTACGCGGTTGAATAAGCTTTGATGGTCGTTAACATGGCGCGCTTTGAGGTCATCGTAACTCGTCCCTAAAAGCTTGCTCATAACGTCTTGGCAGCGAGCAACAGGGTCAGCGCTTATGTCTTGAAATGACACAAAGCTCGAGCTACTTGTCAAGGTGATAATTACTTCCGAGGCGTTATCCACCCTCAAGTTACTGTCGTTAGGGGTTAGATTGCCATCTTTCACTTGAACGGAAAGTTGCGTAGCAAAGCGAATGCCGCCTGGGTCAACTTCACCCTCGAGCAACAGACCATTACCGTTTAGAACACGTATGCTCGAGGTCTCATGCGGGGAGCTTAAACTCAACTTACAACTTAAAGCGTTGACTTTGTCAGCACTTAGTTTAATGACGATGACTTGATCTGGGAAGCTGGCAAACACATCCCGTTGGTAGGTCACGCCGTCATGTTTGTAGCTAACAGTGCTCACAGCATCATCTAGGGATAAGCTGCGTGTGTAGTCTTGGGCATTACTGTGAGGAAAATCAATCCATAAATCACCCGTTGGCTGATAAGTTTTTTGCCCCAGTGGAATGCTCATAAAGTGCTCTGAAGCAAGGGTGTGTGCCGTGTCTTGGACAGCTTTAGCATCTTCCCACTTGCCAGCGCTCTCTAGGGCGAGCATCTCTGCCATGAGTTCTTTAAGTTTTGGGTAGTACTTGTACGCATCAGGGTGACTATAATCGTGGGGTTTACCCGTCCAGACGGTATCTTCATTAAACTGAATACGCTCTTGGGCTACGCCCCCAAAAATCATCGCGCCTTGACGGCCATTACCGACAGGGAGGGCTTCCACCCATTTTTGGGCAGCTTGGGTGTAAAAAAGAGTGAGTGGCGTTGTCATCTATGTGCTCCTTTACACGTAGCATTTACACCATCTACAAGGGGTCGCGCACGTAATGTTTGTGATTGTTGAGCATGACGCTTTTGGCGCGCCCCTTAGCCACGTGATTCATAAGATGTGCTTGGGTAGACGCATGAATGTGATAGCCAAAGTCAAAACTGGGAATATGACTGGCAACGTCAGTTACAACCTCGTGCAGGGTTTTAGGTGTCTCTGAAAGTGCAGCTAAAGACCATGCATCAAAGTTACCCACAAACTCATGGGACTTATCGCAGATGTTATTCATGTTGAGGTTGTCAAGGGGGCCAAAGTGCGACGTGCAGTATAGGTCCACTGGTAGTGCTCGAGCCATCTCAACCCCTTCTAAATACTCACTAGGACTGTAGTAAACAGAGGGTTGATTAGGTATGCCAGTAGGAACATCTGGTCCCCAACCGAGGGCAACATCGCCACTAATCGCTACGCGCTGCTGGGAATCAAAGAGGGTAATGTGCCCGGGGCTGTGTCCAGTGGAGTGAACCACCCGAAAGTTATACGGCTCAAACGTGAGAACGTCCCCGTGCTCGAGGTAAATGTCTACGGCTGAGTTTGGGCCGCAAAGCTCTAAAAACGCCTTGCCACCATCCTCAAACTGCCAGTCGTCAGGCATGCACATGTACATTTCGTAGTAATGACGTTGGTGATCTTCTACCCAGGCGGCATCTTGCTGGTGGACGGCAATTTCCATGTTGGGAAAAGCATCTTTAAGGCGCGCATTGCCGCCAAAGTGGTCCACATGACCATGGGTGTTAATGAGTAGATCAGGGTGTAGCTCGAGCTTCGCCAGCGCGGGCAAAATGTAGTCATCTGGCGTACTGCTAACGCCAGCATCAATGAGGACAACTTGCTCACTCACAATCAGATAAATATAGAGAGGTACACCCCCAAAGGGCGCACTCAGGCTGTACAAGTTATCGTGAACCTGTACAAAATCAGCCATGTGGTTGGCGCTCAACCAAGTACAAATGGTCGCATACAAGCACGGTAACATCCTCCTGATTGAACACCTCAATACGCTCAACAACGTAGCCAAATTTGGCATTTTTGGGGTAGTCCCGTTTGTCTTGAATGCTAGCTTTCACCCGAAGTGTATCGCCAATAAAGACAGGTTTAATAAAGCGAACGCGGTCGTAACCGTAGGAAAAGGCAACTGGATTAATATCTTCTGCCGTCATGCCAATAGCCACACTTAAAACGAGCGTACCGTGGGCAATGCGCCGCTTAAAATCCTGGGTTTTACACCATTCTTCGTCCATGTGGTGGGGAAAAAAGTCGCCGGTTTGCCCAGCATGCATGACAATATCTGTCTCGGTGATGGTGCGTCCGAGTGTTTCACGGCTGTAGCCAATGGTGTAATCTTCAAAATATTCTTGTTTAATGTTCATATTTCTAGTCCTAAATCGCTGTTGATGTGCTGAGCTGCTGCCGTGAGCGCACACAGAACCTTGTCTGTCTCGAGCTTTCTGTCTTTAAGCATAAGTAAAGGCACAGTTAGCGTTGCACTAAGACCTAAACTTGCTTGTCCAATCAACACACTCACGTCTTGAACCCCAACAGTAATGTCACTTTCAGCCACAAAGGATGTAGCACCCCGTAACCCAGTAACTTGCTTGTGAAGGTCACGTTGTGTTTTTTGACTTGCGTGCTGCGTGTGTGGGTCATCTTTAAAAAATGCCTCCACCTCGGATTGCTCTAGTTGGGCAAGCAGCAATTTACCTGATGCCGTTTTGATCGCTGGAAAACTTTTGCCAACCTCAACTGAAATACGAATAGGGTCAGGGCTAAGTTCCTCGGCAAGGACCAACAGTTGACCTTCGTGGAGCACGCTTAAGTGGACTGATTCACGTTGCTGGTTGGCAAGGTCGCGCATGGGGCGTTGGGCTGCTTCCAGCAAGGTGTCTACAGGTGAATGCGTATGGGCAAGTTGGTAGAGCTTGAGCGAAAGCTGATATTTTGCGCTGCTATCGCGCAGTAAGTAGCCTCGTTGTTCTAAGCAGTCCAACATTCTAAAAATTTCGCTAGTGTTACGCCCAAGGGCTCGAGCAATGTCAGCTTGGCTTTGGGGCACGCCAATGTCTGATAAGTACTCGAGGATATCAAGCCCTTTTTCCAGTGCTGGCACGCGGTATTTGAGAGCTTCAGCAGACGTTTTATGTATAGATTTATTTGCAGATGTTTTATCCATAGTCATCCTTGTACGACCTACCTACGACTATCTATATCAATGGGGTATGCGTCAACGTGGTTTGAGTGCGCCAGCGTGGTTCAAAGATATTGCCAAAGAGCATTTGTGTGTACGACCATCACAGCACAAATCATCATGCACATCTTGACAACACAGAACCCCATCAACACAACTTGACGGATGCGACCTAACAGATGTATCTTAAATCAAAGTTTTACATATGAAATAGAATTTTACAAGAGAAATCCCTCGAGTCACTGTGAGGAGTCAACTATTTGTGCAGTTGAGATGGATATTTGTAGCCAGTTAGCCTCGCCTCAACAATCTCGCCCGATTGTCATTGTGGGTGCGGGGGGCATTGTCAAAGATGCTCACCTGCCCGCCTACGCCAAAGCGGGGTTTGAGGTGGTAGCTATTTATGATTTAGATGCTGCCAAAGCAACAACATTAGCAGCGCAATTTGGCATCCCCAAGGTGTGTACAAGTTTGACAGACCTGATTGCTAGCGCACCTCGAGATGCCATTTTTGATGTGGCCGTACCTGCTGCAGCCACACAGGGAGTACTCGAGCAACTCCCCGATCATGTAACTGTGCTCATCCAAAAACCACTCGGCAATGACCTTGCTGAGGCCAAAAAGCTACAAACCTTAGTGGAAGCAAAAGCACTTACCGCCGCCGTTAACTTTCAACTTCGTTTTGCACCGTTTGTGCTAGCAGCTAAATCGTTAATTGCACAAGGCGTTATTGGTGACCTTCATGACATGGAAGTGCGTGTCTGTGTCTACACACCGTGGCAACTTTGGCAGTTTTTAGAAACCCTTCCGCGTATGGAAATTTTGTATCACAGCATTCACTACCTTGATTTGATGCGCGACATGTTGGGCGAGCCCAATAGTGTGTATGCCAAGACGATTAAGCACCCGAACACACCCAAGCTAGCCTCGAGCCGTAGCAGCATTATTTTGGACTACGGCGACACTATTCGTTCAGTTATTAGCACCAATCACGGACACAACTTTGGCCTCAAGCATCAAGAAAGTTTTATTAAGTGGGAGGGTACGAAAGGCGCTATTAAAGCTACGATGGGTTTACTGATGAACTACCCCCAAGGTGAGGCGGATAGCTTTGAATACTGCACGCTGGCAGAGGGTCAGCCTCTGCAGTGTCCTCAGTGGCAGTCACTTGCGCTTGAGGGCACGTGGTTTCCAGATGCGTTTATTGGCAGCATGACAAGTTTGATGCATTTTGCGGAAGGCTCGAGCCCAACCCTACCCACCGCCACCCACGACGCCCTTAAAACCATGCAACTCGTTGAAGCTGCGCATATCTCTAATGATGAAGGTGGCGTTCGCATTGACCTGTAACCCCACACAAACCTCAAAACATCATGATGATGGGATATACACGTTATGACTGTCCAACTTAAAGGCATCACCTGGGATCATAGCCGTGGACTGGTTCCTCTAGTAGCTACCGCCCAACGTTTCTGGGAAACACACGGCGTAGACATCACTTGGCAAAAGCGCAGTTTGCACGATTTTGGCGAGTACCCGCTACAAAAGCTGGTTGACCGTTTTGATCTGCTCATTATTGACCACCCGTTTGTAGGCTATGCAGCAAGTCATCCTATTTTAGAACCTCTGGATACGTGGCTCAGCCAAGCGTATCTGCACGATCAAGCTACGAACAGCGTTGGTAAGTCGCATGAAAGCTATGTTTACGATGGCCATCAATGGGCACTGGCAACAGATGCCGCCACTCCTATCGCGAGTTACCGCCCTGATTTGCTAGCTAAATATGATCTCGAGCTGCCAACCACCTGGGCTGACCTCAAGGCACTTGCGAAGACGGGGCAGGTGATTGTCCCGAATACACCGCTAGACGCGCTAATGAACTTTTCGTTTTTATGTGCCAGCCTCGAGCCAACGTATTTACATCAAGATGAGTTTGTAGCTCAAGAGGTGGGATTATGGGCACTTGAAGAACTCCGCGAACTCATAGCAAATTGTCCTGCTGATTGTTTAGGGCGTAATCCAATTCAAACTTACGACGTACTTGCTGACAGCGATAGTGCTGTCTACTGCCCCCTCGGCTACGGCTATTCAAACTACGGGCGCGTGGGCTATAGCAAGCACAAGTTAGCGTTTAGCAACGTAGTAAGCGTTCAAGGTCAACAAGGACGCAGCGTGTTGGGCGGTACAGGACTAGCGATCTCGAGCTTCTGCCAGCACAAAGACATTGCTGCGCAGTACCTGCACTATGTTAACGATGCTCATACTCAACGCACGCTTTATGTTGAAAACGGCGGCCAACCTGGGCACCGTAGCGCGTGGACGAGTGATTATGCCAATAAACTTACAAACACCTTTTTCCAAGACACTCTAGCTACGCTGGATGCTGCTTTTTTACGACCTCGTTATGATGGCTACTTGTATTTTCAAGACAACGTCAGCCAGTATGTTCATGCATACATCAACCAAGGCGGCAACCCCAAAATAACCCTTGAAACCATGCAAACCTACTTTGCTGCGTCGAAACAAGGTACAGATACGTTGGAAGCTTGAGGTATCAGGCTTGAGCTACAGAATTTAACCTTACTGAAAGTTGAGTTATAGTTATTATGAAACCACTCGAGGGACTCATCGTTCTTGATTTTAGTCAGTTTTTGGCAGCGCCATCGTGCGCGCTGCGCCTAGCTGACTTAGGCGCACGGGTGATTAAAATTGAACGCCCCAAAACAGGTGAGGTTGGGCGTCAACTGTACATTTCTAATTTAGCGCTCGAGGGCGACAGCACCCTCTTTCACTCCATCAACCGTAATAAAGAAGGCTTTGCGGCGAACTTAAAAGACCCAAACGACCTCGAGCAGGTTAAAACGCTCATCCGCCAAGCGGATGTTATGATTCACAACTTTCGCCCTGGGGTTATTGAGCGGTTAGGATTGGATTACGACACAGTCAAAACCCTCAACCCCAAGTTAATTTATGGCACTGTCACGGGCTACGGCCAGCAAGGGCCGTGGCGAGATAAACCCGGTCAAGACTTGCTTGCCCAATCCCTTTCCGGCCTCACATGGCTAAGCGGCAACGCAGATCAGGGACCTGTACCGATGGGCTTATCTATTGCCGATATGTTCACCGGTGCTCACCTCACCCAAGGGATTTTAGCGTGTTTGGTACGCCGTGGGGTGACTGGGAAAGGCGGGCTTGTTGAGGTTAGCCTCATGGAATCTATCCTCGATTTTCAGTTTGAAGTACTCACGACCTACTTTAATGACGGTCACACCCAGCCTGAACGCAGTAGTGTGAACAATGCAAACGCTTACTTAGGCGCACCTTACGGCATCTATGCAACACAGGATGGCTATTTGGCACTCGCTATGGGCAACCTTGTTGATTTAGGAGACTTACTCGGGCTTGATCTGCATGTGTACAGCAACCCCCAAACATGGTTCACCGAGCGGGATGCCATTAAAGCAGCTTTACGGGATCACCTTGCTAGCGAGACAACAGCACACTGGTTGGGCATTTTAGAACCTGCCGATTATTGGTGTGCTGAAGTCCTCAGTTGGGATGCACTCGTTACCCATGAGGGGTTTCAAGCCTTGCAGATGACCCAAACCGTTCACTTGCCTAGTGGCGCAGAACTGAAGACAACCCGCTGCCCGATTCGTATTGATGGTGAGCTGTTACTTTCTGACAAAGCAGCACCCAAAGTTGGTGAAGATACAGGGCGTATTTTAAGTGAGCTTATCTCATGATTACCGATACGCATCAACATTTTTGGAATTTAGACTTGCTCGAGTACTGGTGGCTGGATGAAAGCTTTGGCCCTCTTTACCGAACCTACAGCCCCCAAGAGCTCGAGCCCCAACTCAAAAAAGCTGGCGTCCAACAAACCGTCTTAGTGCAATCCGCCAATTCTTATGACGACACCCGCTACATGTTGCAAAAAGCCACCGAGTTTGACTGGATTGCTGGTGTGGTGGGCTGGGTGCCTTTGTGGAACCCTCGCGAAGCTGAGGTCATGCTGGACAGATTTATGCAGCACCCCAAGTTTAAGGGGGTACGGCATTTAATCCACGAAGAACAAGACGCTAACTGGTTGCAACAAGCTCGAGTCATTGACGGCCTCAAGCTACTTGCCGAACGCAATCTTACATTTGATGCTGTCCCTGTGTTAGCCGAGCAATTTGCCAATATTGCTGTCATTGCTGAAAAAATTCCTAGTTTAAACATTGTTATTGATCATTTAGCCAAACCGCCTATCAAAGACCGTGGCTGGCAACCGTGGGCAGATATTTTAGAAAACTGCGCTCAATTTCCCAATGTCTACGGCAAAGTTTCCGGTTTAAATACCGCTGCTGACTGGGACACATGGTCAGCGCAAGATTTACAACCCTATGTTGAGCACGCACTCAACCACTTTTCAGCCCAGCGGCTCATGTTTGGAAGTGATTGGCCAGTTGCTGTCTTAGCAGGTGACTATCAACAAGTTAAAGATGAAACAGAAAAGCTCGTTTCTGTATTGAGTGAGGCTGAGCAACAGGAAATTTGGTCACAGACGGCAGAAACGTTTTACAGGCTTAGCTGAATCAGCTCGAGAACGGTTAAACCTCCATTACCTCGACGGGGTTGCTTTAACACCCATCAACCACAAATAGAAGATAGTACGAACCTACATCAGCTTGATGGGTATCGATGAGGTATGGGGTGATCTCTGTGGCGTCATCGAGTGTAATCAAAAACGTTGACACCTATCAAGACGCATAAGCGGCACCTATTAAGGATAAACACCCTCAACCATGTAGACGTATTTCCAGATAATACTCAGATTGATGAGAGTCTCCTCATCTCATAAGGCAAGGTATGACACAATAGAGGCAATGAGAAACATAAGCGCTCGAGGCATCCTTGCCTTAATCATTGCTGCACTCCTCAGTGGGGCGTCGTTTGCTGTGACCAAAGATGCCCTCAGCACCTTACCTGTGCCTCTACTTGTTGCCTTGCGGGTGAGTCTAGCTGCCCTAGCGTCCGTCATGGTCATTCCGCGCAGCCGCACGATTGGTCCGGGACTCATTTTAGGGCTACTTGGCTTTGCGGGTTTGGCGCTACAAACCCTAGGACTGTCTCAAACAGATGCGAGCAAAGCAGGGTTTATTGCCGGGCTAGCAGTTGTGCTCACCCCACTCATGCTGGCTGCCCTGACCCGCAAGCGCCCGCCTGTGCGGGTATTGTTTGCGCTCTATGCGGCTGTGTCCGGCCTAGCGCTGTTAACCTCAAACCCCTTAGCTGCCACCTTGGGTGATGTTTGGGTTATTGCTAGCGCCCTTTTCTACGCATTGTATTTGGCTTATTTAAGCAGAGTAGCGCGCCGTCACTCTGCGTTGGTGCTAAGTGCTGTACAACTTTGGCCGATGGTTGTGTTGGCGTGGCTGTGGACATTGCCAAGTTTGCCGTACCTCGAGCCTATTCCCACGGGCGTCCTCTGGCAGTTGCTCTTTTTAGGGCTTATGGTCACCGCCCTCGCCAGCTTTTTGCGAGTCCTAGGTGAGCGCAATGTAGCACCCTTTTTACCCCCGCTCTTGCTCATCATTGAACCCATCACCGCTACGGTTACATCTACGTGGTTAATTGCTGAGCGCTTGCCCTTCGTAGGTTATTTGGGCGGTCTACTCATCATCATTGGCATGCTTATTGGCGACTTTCGCTGGCAACGCCGCAGTCCGGTTGTGGAGGGGCGTTATACGGCGCTGTTTATTGATGTTGGTAAGTTTCAAGTTGGGTCGGGGTCACTCGAGCTAGCAGACTTACACTATCTACTCACCCAACGTCTTCACAAAGGTATACGTCACGGCGATCAAATTGAAGAAATTGCCAGTCGCCGCTATGCGCTTTTACTCGAGAGCACCGGTAGCCGCGACAACGCCAAACAAGCTGCAGGGCGCGTGCTGGCTATGTTGCGCGCCCCGTTTGACGACCAGCGCAGTGAGGTTGCGCTTCCACCTGAAGGCGCTGTGATACTTGGCAGCAGCGGCTATGGCAGAATTTACCGTGCTCTGCGGGACGTACCTAAAGATAACGGTCACCCCATTGTAGGCAGTCCTGAATATCGCCCTTATGTGCGTGCACTCGCGTTTTTAGCGCGCGATGCAGAGATGCGCTGGGGCTTACAGCAAGATGCGTTTAGTGCTAGCTACCAACCGCTGTGTCTGGTAAGTCAAGTGTTACCCAACCCACCAGCGGCAGTTGTCGCCCAAGCAGCCATCTTGCGCTGGCACTATAGTGATCCAAAAGATACTAGTGGCGCTGTGACCGATTTAGACGCAGGCCAGTTTTTACCAATGGCACGTACAACAGGGTTTGCCAGTCGGCTCGAGCTACACCTGCTAAGTCGTGTGCTAACAGCACTTGCTAGTTCACCTGATGCACCTAGAGACTTTGTGCTGTTGCCTATTTCAGCAGATTTGCTTTCGCCAGAAGGTGCTGAGCGCATTCGCGTGCAAGTTGCCGCCAGCGGGGTGAACCCAGCACGGCTTAAGCTCGAGCTAGATGAAGACAACATCGCTACCAACTTAGAGCGTATGCAAGACGCGCTAATTGATTTAGGTAGAGCTGGTTTATCACTTATTATTCGGGTTTCACTTGAAGGTGATGACCCTGCTGTTCAACGTGCACGCCAATATTTGCCGCTTTTGCCCATTGACTACCTCAGTGTGCCCGCGCGTATTTTGCTTGCTAAGGAACCTGCCGGGCGCTTACCGCCAAGTGCAGATGAAGCTAGCAAGCAAGCTGACTTTGAGCAGCGCCGGGCGTTCAACCTGCGCCAAGGTGTGGAGACATTAGCAGGAACGCTCGAGGTCAACATCATTGCTACTGGAGCAACTCACGAGCAGCTCGAGCCGCTTCAGCAAAGTGCTGCTAGCCTTGTCCAAGGCGATAAAATACTCCCTGTTCAGAACACTCTGAGTTAAAGGCCAAACAAGTATCAGATGAGGTTGTGTCCATAAGGTACGGAAGTTAAAAAGTAGCAACATCACGATTCGCTGATACATGCACCTATCTGATGTTCTCTCCCCTTCGCCCTTTC
>JBCCBI010000013.1:0-26699 GCA_039034155.1 Deinococcota bacterium
AACCACGGTCCCAATAAACAGCTGAACATAATCAGTACAACCACGGCATTGATCATGCTTTCATCAAATAGCCCGATGTCATAGCCTACAAAGGTTACGGCTAGCGTGGCAGCAGCTTGGGGTAGCGACATACCCAACATTAAAAAGCCCTGTGCTGGACTGTACTTAAAAAGCCGTTGCGATAAAACTGCTGCCAGCCCTTTGCCCACAAGCAAAATAACCGAGAGCATGGCAGCGAGTAACCACACGTTTGGGTCGGTAAGCACTTGTGCGTCGACTAGCATACCTACCGACAGCAAAAAAAAGGGCATGAACAAACTATTGCCCACAAATTGCAAACGGTTCATGAGCGCACTGGTATCTGGCACCAGACGGTTTAGCGCGAGGCCTGCCAAGAACGCCCCAATTAAATCCTTGGAACGTAGTTCCTCTGCGAGAAACGCGGTAGCAAACAGTACGGTCAGCAAAAATGCATACTGGGCGATGGGTTGATTACCCACATAGCGAAAAAACCACCGTCCTAAACGAGGTAGCCCTTGTAAGACCACAAAACAAAACGCTGCTAGTAGTGCAAATTTGATGATCCAAAACTGCACGCTCGAGGCCCCATCAACATAGCTGGTAATGATAGCTAGAACAACCAGCGATAGCGTGTCCGTAACTAAAGTACCACCCATCGCCGCCGTAATCGCTGGGTTTTTGCTAATGCCTAAACGACTGGCAATCGGGTAGGCAATCGGCGTATGCGACGCAACAATGGCACCAATCAGGATAACCTCGGCCCAACTCAACCCAAAAAACGGCATGAGTACCAAAGGCAGAATCATAGGAAAAGCAAAGGTTAACAGCCCAAACGTAAGGCTGCTGGTGCGGTGTTTAATAAACCCCACTAGGTCAAGTTCTAGGCCTGCTACGAACATGAGATAGAGGAGGCCCACCGTACCTAAAAGTTGAATGGTCTCGTCACGCTCGAGCAAGTTAAGCCCGTGCGGACCCACAAGCGCCCCTGCCAAAATGAGTCCGATGATGCTAGGTAAGCGTATGCGTTCAAATAAAAGTGGCACCACTAAAAAAAGGCCCATAGCTAGCGCCATGATGAGTACCGGATTGTGAATAGGCGTTAACATACTAATGTATCTCCTATCTGAAAACGGCGGTTTTTAGATAGCGTTTAGCGGTCAAGAATAAACGCTGCTGAGTTTGATAATCATTACGTTTCAACTTGGCAGTACCTAGTTCTCCGTGGCTGTATGCTTGACATCTGCAGGACATAAATAAGAAAGTTTGCAACCTCAACTCCTTCAGGGTTGGGATAATAAGTCTGGCAAGTAACTGGTTTGGATTGGCGGTGTTATTTTAAGATGCAAGCCTCGAGCTAACACCTTTACATGTGTCTGTACAGGTATTAACCGCCTCACATATAAAGCCTTAACTTAACGAAGGCTACACATGTCAATGGTACTGTGTGCGTATTAAGAAATGCGTGTCCTAACCTTAACTGACGCCGCACTTGAACGGTTGAGTAGGAGGTAGTTGAGGCCCCTCTGTAGGTCATTTAGCAAACCCATCACGCTTGTGCGACACGTTCAAGTATATAGTTTGACTGTTGTATCTTTAGGGTCTGTAGGTTGTACCTTTGCAATCTAAGAGACGTCAATATGGCTTAGGTGAAGTGCGACTTGGATAGAGTGCGATTTGGATGGAGTGCGATTTGGATGGAGTGCACTTTAGATGGAGTACGACTAGACAGCGTATGGCTCAGTGCGTTCATCAATACATCTTATCTAATGCATCTTATCTGTAGTATCACCCTTATATACAACTACACCTATCACAGCCGCCTTGATCTTGAACTAAGTTTTATCTGATAAAAACCTTGTTTTACAACTACGACCACGCCTTTGCACTGAGTTGGTACTAGGAAAGACAGTTTTACTAAATTATGACGAATTTATCTGCACACCCTGACCTAAGCATTATTATTCCAACCCATAAACGCCGCGATATGCTTCAAGAGTTGCTCGAGCGCTTGCTTAAAAGCCATGAGGTCAGCCTCGAGATCATTGTATTAGATGACGCCTCAACAGACGGTACCGAAGCCATGTTGCGCAACTACCCTAGTGTAATTGTTATCCGCAACGATACCCCGCAAGGCTTTGACGCTCTGCCTAAAGCCATTAGCAGCGCACGTAGCGACTTACTGCTTTTTTTAGATGATGACGCGTATCCTGCACCGGGTAGCCTCCAAACAATGGTGCAGCATATGCGAACTAGGGGCAACCACCTAGGTGTTGTAGCCTTACCTTTTATGCGCCCTGGTACAGACCGGTTAAGTTATACGCCTTATTTTCCCCCTTTGCCCGACGGTGTCAACCACGTGCCTACCCGTAGCTATCACGCAGGTGCGGTGCTGATTCGCCGTGAGGCCGCTGAGCAAACCCCCCCCAGTCCGCAAGGATATTTTATGTACGAAACGGAAATCCCTGCCATTATTGAGTACCTTGACCAAGGTTGGGAAGCTGATTATTTACCGAGTGCACCGATTTTTCATATTTGGAATGACCGCGGTGATACCAAGGGGCGCGCGACCGTGAAAGCTCGAGCCGCCTACCTCCCCTTCCGCAACGACCTCGTCACCATTCGCCGTTACTTTCGCGGCTGGCGACGCGTTGAAATGTTAATGGGACGCTATTTCACAGGCTTTATTCACCTAGCTGCAGCCGGTGAGCCTTGGGCCGTACTCACAGCACACCGTGAAGCCAATGCAATGCTACTAAGTCGCCCTAAACGTCAGGTTGACCCCAACATTTTGACGCGCGTCTACCCTTGCTTTGAAGGCCTCACCCTGATGACCTTCTTTTCTGAAACCAATCGCCGCCGGGTAGCATGGTTTCTAGGACGTTTGCCGATTGACCAGATTTGTTGATGTACTCAATTGCTAGCGCGCAACTCATAAAGAAATTTAAGCGTATCGGTAAGCCTTAAACACACCGATGTATGTAATTTGTACGAACCTTTCCCTCAAGCGCTAATTTTCGCGAATAGGCGGGAGCGCAGCTCCCCCAAAAACTTGAGCCACTCGGTCATAAATTGCATCAGGCGCAAGATTTTGTCCTAAGTAAGTATCAGCTCGCCACAGTTCATAGTGCAAGTGCGGAAAATCTTGGGTGCCCGCTGCAGCATCGTCTGTACCAGAATTTCCTACGTAGCCGACAATATCGCCTGTATTTACCACACTACCTACTTGCAGGTTTTCAGTGACATCCGCAAGGTGGGCGTAGCGGGAAATGTAGCCGCCTGCGTGCTCGAGCCAAACCTGCCGCCCCCGCAACAAATCAAGGGTGTCTTCTGGTGTATCAGCAAGTTGCGCAGCTTCATCTAAAAGGCTTTGTAAACGTTCAGGGCTTAGTTCTTGATAATCGTGATCAATGCGCACAACCCGTCCTGGAGCAACCGCCACTGTGGGCATCCCGTAAGCAATCGGCACGCTCACCACACCATCGTAAAAGTCAAAGCCTTCGTGAAAGCCGTTGCGGTAAGCGCGGCGGGCGTTGGGTAAATGGCTGACCCTCGAGCTCATGGTGGCACCGGCAATGGGCATAGCAAACGCACTTGGCCACGCAGGATCGTAAGCTAGGTTGCTTAGGCTGGTAAGTGTCTCGAGCACAGCCATGCCTTGCAAATTCGGTTGCGCAGCCGCATAGTCAACAGCCCGCCGCCCAGTTGCATCTTGTAAGGTTGGATTAGCTCCCACTTGTAAAAGCGTTTCAAGAATCATGGGATTGCCGTTGAGTGCACCGTACATAAGTGGGGTCATGCCACTGTTGCTGCTTTCGTTGGGGTTACTACCTGCTGCCAGCAAAAGCCGCACAAGCTTATCATCTGCCCCGCCTGACGCAGCTTGCATCAAGGGGGTGAGGCCGTCAGCGTCGCGCATACGTACGTCGGCACCTTGGGCGAGGCTAGCTTGTACTGCTGTTAGGTCGTTTGCCGTAACGGCCTCGAGCAGCGCTCGTGAGGCCATAACTTGCTCACTTTCACGACTTGCAAAACGAGATACCGGCGGACTCACGACATCAAGCTGCCAGAGCGACACCAGCACCGCAGCAAGCGCCAACACCACACCCAAAATCATCCTCATAAGCATGAGCCTACGCTAGCACGCTGATACAGCCATGAGCTTACCCGCACTTAACCATCATGATGTTCATGAACCAGTTCTAGCATCAACACAGCATCAGTTTTCTCAGATGTCATAGGTTTTCGCCTCAGCCATAGCCATCTTTTATGTAACGTTAAGCTTCTATGATGGCTACCCTCAGCAAGGCTAAAGAAATGCTTCTAGCAGCCTCAACATCCAACCAGATATGCGTGCTAGACTACATTCATGAATTCTGTATTACGACGTTTAGGGCTCCTTACAAGTTTTTTTGCTGTCAGCATGATGCCACTCTCTTTTGGACAATCTTCTTCAATGACACCTGACATAACTGCTTTAACCTCCACTACCAACCGCTTTGCGTTTGACCTTTACGACCAGCTTGCAACAGAGGACAACCTGTTTGTATCGCCGTTTAGCATCTCGCTAGCACTGGCCATGACCTACGGCGGTGCTAACGGCGAGACCGCAACACAAATGCAGGACGTCTTGGGGTTTGACCTGCCGACTCGAGACCTCGCCAACTTACTTGGCGACTTAAGTGATGACCTAGAATCTCGTGAGGGCTTCACCTTAAACCTTGCTAACGCCCTTTGGGCTCAAGAGGACAGCCGCTTTGAACCTGAGTTTTTGCTGATGAGCCGGCTGGATTATGGTGCGACGCTACGCAACCTTGACTTTCGCATGGCTAGTAATGAAGCGCGCCGTACTATTAATGCATGGGTAAATCAAGCCACCAACGGCATTATTCCTGAACTTCTCCCTTCGAATGCCGTTACCCCCGACACCCGTTTGATTCTCACCAACGCAATTTATTTCAATGCGTTGTGGCAGTTCCCGTTTGACCCAGACGCCACTGAACTCAACCCGTTTAACGCCTTTGGTCGGGAAAGTTTAGTCCCAACCATGCGGCAAACGCGTCAGTTTACCTACAGTGAGGGAGATACCTACCAAACCCTGCGGTTGCCCTACCAAGGTGAAACAACCTCCATGCTGATTGTCTTGCCGAGAGACGGCGCGTTTACAGCGGTAAGTGATGATCTTGCCAGCACCTATGACACGGCACTCGCCAATCAGAGTACTAGGCGAGTGAACGTAGAATTGCCACGGTTTGAGATGCGCTCGAGCTTCGATCTTGCAACCACTCTCAGTAACTTGGGAATGCCGCTTGCATTTACACCCTACACACCTGCAAGTTACTGTGAAACGGGTCTGTCTGGTAGTGGTGCCGACTTTTCCAAGCTGGACGGCAGCCGTTGTTTATTTATTGATAGCGTCATCCACGAGGCTTACATAGATGCCAACGAAACTCGCACCGAAGCCGCGGCTGCTACCGCCGTTGCCATGGCCCGCACGACGTCTGCCGCCAACCACTTACCCCCGGTAGACTTTATTGCCGACCGACCTTTTATGGTCATTATTCACGATGAGATCAGCGGGGCGATTTTATTTATGGGGCAGGTCGTAAGTCCTTAGCTCAGCTCCTAACCCCTCAAAAATAAAAACTTGAGATTATCGTGCCCCTTGCTTTACATCAACATACAAAAACATACAAAGTAAGGGGTATTAACGTGCTTTGGTGTGAATCATTTGCTTAGCAAACTCGGTAAAGTAAGCGCGTGACTGCTTCATCATCTTCTAACGCCAGTACTTCTAATACTAGCAATACGCGCAACACCGCCCGCCTGCTTATTTCTTGTCCTGACAAACCCGGTATTGTGGCGGCGGTATCGCAGTTTTTGTATTCGCATGGGGCCAACGTGCTGGACTCGAGCCAACACTCAACTGATCCCACTGGCGGCACGTTTTTTATGCGCATGGCGTTTTACTTAGAAGATTTAGATGTCACTCGCACCCAGTTTGAACGAGCCTTTGCTGAGGTTGTGGCAAAACCCTTTGCCATGAACTGGCGCGTGAGTTACGCCGATGTACCGCGCCGCATGGCGGTGCTTGTCTCCAAATATGATCATTGCTTATTAGAACTACTTTGGCGCTGGCGCAGTGGCGATGTAGGTGGTGACGTTGAGCTCGAGATTCCCCTGGTTATCTCTAACCATGCTGACCTCGAGCAACTGTGTGATTCATTTGGCGTGTCGTTTAAACATTTACCAGTCTCGAAAGACACCAAACCACAACAAGAAGCTGAAATGATCGCTTTACTTGATGATGTCCTTGGCGAGCAGGATTTTATTGTGCTCTCGCGCTACATGCAGATTTTGTCATCTAGTTTTGTGGCACATTATCCCAACCGCATTATTAACATTCATCACTCGTTTTTGCCTGCGTTTATTGGCGCAAATCCCTACAAGCACGCCTACCAGCGCGGCGTTAAGCTCATTGGGGCAACTGCCCACTACGTTACCGACGATCTTGATGAGGGGCCTATTATTGACCAAGATGTGGCTCGGGTTTCCCACCGTGATTCAGTCCAAGATTTGGTACGTCTTGGCAGAGAAATTGAGCGTACAGTACTAGCCAGGGCTGTAGATGCCCATGTGTCTGACCGGGTGCTTGTCTACGGTAACAAGACAATTGTATTTTAATGTGTCAGGTTAGGAGAGGTTATGGCTAAAAAACGTACAGCTAAAGAGGTTTATCAACTGCGTATCGACCTAGCGCATGCCAAACCCCCTATTTGGCGGCGCGTGTTGGTCCTAGACACCACAACGCTTAGCGAACTTCATGCAGTCATTCAGCTAGCTATGCCTTGGGACAACAGTCACCTACACGGGTTTTATGTTGAGGGCAGTATGTACAGTGCCTTCGACGGGCTAGATGCTGAAGACGCTAGCAAGATAAGCCTTGCCGACATCGCCGCCAGAGGTATTAAAAAGTTTGATTACGAATACGATTTTGGCGATAGCTGGGGGCATGTTATCAAGCTCGAGAAAACCCTACCCTTAGACAAAGACACACGCTATCCACAATTAACTGCTGGCAAACAACCTTGCCCTGTAGAAGACAGCGGCGGCTTGTGGGGATACTATCAGATGCTCGAGATTATTCAAGACCCTGCTCACCCTGAACATGACGACTACAGAGAATGGCTTGGCGATGGCGCTGAACCCGCCGAGTTTAGTTTGGCTGAAGCTAATACAAGGCTCGAGCCGCTACGTCGTCGCTGAGTAGCTAAGCGTCACAAATACTCATTTAACAAAAATCTGATACGGCCACACTCAAATCTCTTGACATTGCCCATGCCTGCTGCTATACTCACTGTCAGTTTGGTGTCTTGCGCACCTGTGTGTCAACTTTACTGCGTGTGTAATCTAGGTGATGCGTTCTGAGATGCTTTTGAATAATCTTGCTTGAGAATGTTTACCACTGTGTGGTGTTTGAAAAATCCCCTTATCAATTCTGTGATGACCATTTGGGGTGCTCGAGCTACGCCCTACCCTCCGACACAACACACCTGCCCAAGACATAATTTATGAAGAATATTTGCAAGTTGCTTTTAAAAAGCTGTGACTTGCACCTAAATACCTAAAGGAGTTTAGCTATGGCTAAAGCAGTCGGTATCGACTTAGGAACAACCAACAGTGTGATCGCCATCATGGAAGGTGGCGAACCTAGCGTCCTCGTAAATAGCGAGGGCAACCGCACTACCCCATCGGTCGTTGCATTCAAAGATGGTAACCGCATGGTCGGACAAGTTGCTAAACGGCAAGCTGTTCTGAACGCGCAAGGTACGTTGTTTGAAGTCAAGCGCTACATGGGCCGCACCTGGGATGAAGTCAAAGCAGAAGCAGAGCGTTCCCCTTATGAAGTGGTTCGCGGTGACGACGGCGGCGTGCGCTTTGTCGTTGGCGACAAGAAATATACTCCCGAAGAAGTCTCAGCAATGGTACTGCGCAAATTAGTTGATGATGCCTCGAGCACACTCGGTGAAAAAGTCACCAAAGCAGTTATCACCGTGCCTGCGTACTTCAACAACTCTCAGCGTGAAGCCACCCAAAACGCCGGTAAAATTGCCGGCTTAGAAGTACTTCGCATTGTCAACGAGCCCACCGCAGCTGCACTTGCCTACGGTTTAGACAAAAAAGGTAATGAAACTGTCCTTGTCTTCGACCTTGGTGGCGGTACCTTTGACGTTTCTGTGTTAGAAGTAGGCGACGGTGTCTTTGAAGTACGCTCAACCTCCGGCGATACTCACTTAGGTGGTAGCGATTTTGACTACGCCATTGTGGAGTGGCTAGCTGAAGAGTTCCAGCAAGAGTACAACGTGGACTTACGCAAAGATAAGCAAGCGTTACAGCGTCTGATTGAAGCAGCTGAAAAAGCTAAAATTGAGCTTTCTAACTTACCTGAAACAACCATCAGCTTGCCGTTCATTGCCATGGACCCAGCGAGTAACGCACCTCTCTACCTAGACAGAAAACTCTCGCGTAGCCAGTTTGAGTCGTTAATTGATCCGTTGCTTAAACGTGTGCGCGGTCCGGTTGAAGCTGCCTTACGTGACGCCAAATTGAGCGCTAATGAAATTGATGAGATTATTCTTGTCGGCGGCTCTACCAGAGTGCCTGCTGTTAAAAGCATCGTTAAAGATATGCTGGGCAAAGACCCAAATCAATCAGTTAATCCAGACGAGGTTGTCTCACTTGGTGCAGCTGTACAAGCTGGCGTGTTAACCGGTGACGTGGACGATATTGTCCTTTTG
Source organism: Deinococcota bacterium (assembly GCA_039034155.1). Taxonomy (GTDB): domain Bacteria; phylum Deinococcota; class Deinococci; order Deinococcales; family Trueperaceae; genus JBCCBI01. Next base: position 8,817 of record JBCCBI010000013.1, read on the forward strand.
GACGTAACACCTTTATCACTTGGTGTTGAAACCAAAGGTGGCGTGTTCACCAGCCTCATCGACCGCAACACGACTGTGCCTGTGCGCAAATCTGAAACGTTCACGACCGCTGAAAACAATCAGACCGGCGTGGAAGTGCACGTACTGCAAGGTGAGCGCTCCATGGCCAGCGACAACAAATCACTTGGCCGCTTTAAGCTCGAGGGCATCCCCCCCATGCCTGCCGGTATGCCGCAAGTAGAAATCACCTATGACATAGATGCCAACGGCATCTTGAACGTGACCGCCAAAGAAAAATCTACTGGTAAAGAATCATCTATCACGATTCAAAACACCACCACGCTTGACGACACTGAAGTCGACCGCATGGTTAACGAAGCTCAAAACTTTGCTGAGCAGGACCGCGAAGCCCGCGAATATGCTGAGGTCAAAAACAACCTCGACAGCATGCGTATCCAAGCTCAAAATTCTCTCAACGAAGCAGAAAGTGCTGATGATAGCGTCAAGCAACCCCTTCAAGACGCTGTGAATGAAGTTGACCGGGCTATTAACAACAACGATACCAAAGAGCGGCTCGAGGAACTTATGCAAACCCTCCAACAAGCGCTCATGGCTTTCCAACAAGCTACCCAAGCTGCTAGCGCACCAAGTGATGATGGTGGTGACGGTAGTGATGGCAACCCACCATCTGGTGACGACGAAGACGTCATCGACGCAGACTTCAAACCTGCGAGTTAAACACACTTAACACTAGCGCACTAAGCTCATGTTACTAGCATGGTGACGGCTTTTCTCGTCACTGTGCTAGCAGCTATCAGCACGCCACAGGGCCTTCACATTAAGCGAGATATGTATGAATGACGACGTACACGACATGCCAAATGATACATCTCCTTCTCAAGACGATTCTGCATCTCAAAATGATGCCACTCAAAATGATGCCACGTCTCAAACTAGCAGTGATGGTGTACGGCGTATTCCAGTAACAGATCTGGACGCCCCCATACCAGGCGCACCAACATCAGAAGCACCAGCATCAGAAGCACCAGCATCAGAAGCACCAGCATCAGAAGCATCTCAACCTGCAACACACGTAAACGAGACTATGACTTCAGACACATTAAATAATGACAATTCAGATGTAACTAGTGCGGCAGAAACCACCTCAGGTGATGTGCCTACCCACGCTCGAGCAGCATCTAGCGAAGACGCCCAGCAAGTAGCACCCGCACACGACAACCACGATGCATTTGCTGCTTTTGGCCACGCTAGCTCGGCTGAAACTGAAATTGATATTTTGCGCGCTGAACTTGACCGTGCTCATGCTGAGCTTGCTACCCTCAAAGCTAATCCAGAGGGTTTAGAAACCTTACAAGCTGAAAACAAAACGCTCAAAGATAAGTTTTTACGGGCTAGGGCCGACCTCGAGAACTACCGCAGGCGGGCATCTCAAGATGTAGAACGCGCGCGCAATAGCGGTGCAGATGGCATCGTCTTAGCTGTGCTTCCTGTCTATGACGACTTAGGGCGGGCGCTCGAGGCAGCCACAGCTGACCCCAGTACGCTCATTCCAGGTATTGAAGCCGTTCGTGAAGGCCTCAAACGCAATCTAGCTGCCCAAGGCATTCAGGCTACTGGCAACATAGGTGAACGCTTTGATCCTACCTATCATGAAGCCCTTACCAGCATGCCCGCACCCGAGGATGAGCTTAAAGGCACCATCGCCCAGGTGTTTCAAGCTGGCTTTATGAAAGATGAACGGCTTATTCGCCCAGCCCAAGTTGTTGTCTATCAAGAGGATTAAGGTTTCAAACAAGTTCATCATAAACCTGACGAAACATCACACAGACACATATTCAGCACTGGTTTAAGCTGTTTGAATACCATTTGACTTTACTCAATACACATTGCTGTGTGTTTTTTAAGAGGCTATTTTAGAACCTACTTGAGGGCTAGGACATAACGCGTGTGAGTGATGTCCTCAAAAGCGTTTAAGCTCCTTAGCTGGATAATACCTATAGGTATTAAAGACTAGGTATTAAAGACTAGGTATTAAAGACGCTTCACATAGTTTTTGAGACTGGTACTACTGCCGTCAAACTAGTTGCTGGTGAGTCACGAACATCAAACCCACACAAAGGAGGTAAGGGTGGCAGCATACAAGGATTATTACAACACACTCGGCGTATCAAAGACGGCTAGCCAGCAAGAAATTCGCGCTGCGTTTCGCAAACTTGCCGCCAAACACCACCCTGACCGCAATCCAGACGATCCCAGTGCCGAGGAAACCTTCAAAGAAATCAACGAAGCCTACATCGTTCTTTCAGATGATGAAAAGCGCAGCATGTATGACCGCTTTGGCACTACAGATGGTATCCCAGGTGGATTTGGTGCAGGTAACTTTGCTGGTGGTGGCGATTTTAGTGACTTTTTCCAATCTCTTTTTGGTGGCGGTGGATTTGGTAGTGCTGGTGGCACGGGTGGCTTTAGCGGTAGCAACCCTTTTGAGGGATTTCAAACAAGCAGTCGTAGCACGCGCCCGAGCGACGTCCGTGGGAATTTGAACGTGAGTCTCGAGCAAGCCTTCTATGGCACTACCACCATGATTGCTGTGGACAATAAGCGTATTGAGGTCAGTGTGCCCAAGGGTGTTAAAGAAGGTGCCAAGCTGCGGCTGCGCGGACAAGCACCCAGTGGTGGCGACATCTATTTAACGGTCCAACTAGACGCACACAGCATATTTAGCTTAGATGGGGACAATGTACGCGTGACGGTTAACGTACCTGACTACATTGCTGCGTTGGGCGGAAATGTACGTGTACCAACGCTCGAGGGTGATGTTGACATGACCCTGCCTCCCAAGATACAAGCTGGGCGTACGCTACGGTTGCGTGGGCAAGGCTGGTACAGGCGTGATGGCAGTCGGGGTGACGAGCTTGCTGAGGTGCGCATTGTTATTCCCAGTGACCTCTCTGACGAGCAGCATGAGCTTTATACCAAGCTACGTGAACTTGCTGAGTCCCCAGCCGTGATGAGTTAATCTCGAGCCACTTACTGTTTTATATTTGCCGTTTCATACTTACAGATGTTATCTGAGCGCTGCTACCAAGCAGCGTTTTTCTTTGTAGATAGCAGGCAGATATCTGAGGCAACTCAGTCTTATCTCAACTTGATGTGCAAAGCAACATTATTGCCGTTGGTATTGAGAGCTGTTGACATCAAAAGAGCATCTTAGCGGTGAAAATATCTCATGAGACTGTTACTCTTCTACAATTCAGTACGTTATGTGCGTTTAAGGCATCTTCACATGGTGTACAGGTAAGACGTGAATTTATCAACAGTGATGAATTGCTACCATCACTGTTGGCAGTCAAGCTTGGTGATATTTTTCGCGTCCAGAACAGTCATCCTCTGTCAGACTTAAGGTGTTAGCAAGATATCTCTCAGGTTCCTAAGTTGGCAAGATATACACACCTTGCACACAAAAAACGTAGAATTTTGTTACATTACATCGTTTTATCATGATAGACTCACTCGAAGTTGAATTAGCGTGGTGTCAAGATTTCCTCGAGCACCCTCACCAACTTATTGAAAAGGGACCTACAAGCACCTAGCTTCTAAGCTTGTGAGGAAGTCAACGTGTAAGGTTAAAGGTTAACTACGCATGACAGTGCGTCTCACAAATCGAATCCTCGTATCGCTATCAAGATCGCGTCGCTATCAAGATTGTTACGGTAGGTGTTGCTACGCTAGTCACAATGTGATTGTAGTTTATAGCGCTTGAGTTAAAAAATTATGCGATTCAGTAGATACCATTTTGCCTTGTTGTAAAAGTACTTATACTGTAAACTCACAAACTCTGCGAACTGTTTACAATCAACACTCGTAATTTTAGTTTTATTGCTTACACAAATTCAACCCTAAGGTCAGTTTACTATGCGCCATACGCAACAACGAATGCTCTCAGCTCACAATGCTCGCTCAATGACGCGTAGACTCAGTGAACGTTACATTTTTGTGTTGACCTGGTTTATAGCAGTTCATTTGTTTGCTAACCTTCCTGCTGTTGCACAAACACCATCTGATGATGTTCAAGACAATGCGGTCGCTATTCAACTCATCATTGCCGATGGGCTGGTTGCGTTTTATCCTTTTAACGGCGATGCGCGTGATGCCAGCGGTCAAGGGAACGATGGTCAGGTGAATGGTGCTAGCCTCATACCTGACCGCTTTGGTACATCAGAAAGTGCCTATTTATTCGACGGCGAAGACGACAATATTGTTGTTGATAATAGTGCTTCACTGAACATGGCAGTGAACAACCAAATGTCGGTGACAGCTTGGGTTAACCCTCAAGATCTCGAGACAGACCGCTTTGCGCATATCATCCGTAAAGCTTCTGGGCGTTTTGGCTCAGGGTATTTATTTGCCTTTCAAAACCGTGGTCGTGAACTGTCACTTGGCATCAATAACTCCGCTGGTGAAGAAAGCAATACGCCTATTGAACCCAGCTATTTTGCAGGGGATACCTGGCACTTTGTAGCGGGTACCTATGACGGGCGGGCCTTTCGTATTTACGTAGACGGCCGTCTTATTGGCACGCAACCGCTCATGCAAACCATCAACCCTAACCAAGACGACCCACTGTTTATCGGCAGTTACTGGCGCGGGCAGTACTTTCAGGGCGGTATCGACGATTTACGCCTTTACAACAGAGCGCTCACTACCTCAGAAATTGAGCGGCTTTACCAGGAAGAACATGCCGCTGTTCAACCTGTGGATACCATGCCAACACCTGCGCCTGTGGCAGCACCATCTACCCCTTCACCAGCTATCACAGAAACACCTAGTCCAGACCCACTTGCTACAACCCCACCTACTACAGGCCCACCGGGAAGTGAGCTACCCAGTCCGCCTCCACCTAATCAAGCACCACCCAGTCAAGCACCCGTACCACCAGCTGATCCCTTACCGGCACCGCCTGCAATTGTGGCACCTACAAGTGGCGGCGCTACAGATGATTTACCAGCACCTGCTCCTGAAGTCATGCCCAGCGAGATGCCTGCGCCAGCAGCACCCCCACCAGATGCGCCAGCGACACCAAGTGTTGCACCTGAATCACCCAGTAGCGCGCCCTCACCTCTACCTAGAGATACTGCCCCATCAGGTACACCCGCGCCTCCCTCTACTGAGACACCTGTTATTGAAACACCTATCACTGAAACACCTATCGCCGAGCCTCCAGTAGCAGCACCAGCAACGCCAGATCCAGATGTACCTCCTGCTGGGCGCATTATCTTGCCACCTGCCTTAACGCCAGATGTGTGCCAAGTGCAAGTTGCCAACTACTTTGCAGACAGCCGCAGGTTAGTCATTCCGGCTCTACAAATTGAGCTTTTAGACGCGCTCACCCGCGAACCTACTGGTGAGCTTGCGACGTTTTCAGTTACCCTCACGCACGAGCCAGAAGGAACCGTCTTTACAATTGCAACTAGTAGTGTGTCGCTCCTTGAAGAATCTGAGGTTGAGCCCGCTTGCCGTGCAACCTACGACGGGCAGCGTATTCGTATTCCGTTGCTCGAGGCAGATGCCTATATTGAATCCTTACCTGGCGTGCGCTTGCCGGCACCCCGGCAACGGCTCGAGCTTGTTCTCGAACAAAATGGTACAGATGACCGCACGTTTAAAGTTGAAAGCTTTGAGCTTCGCTAACACTCACATAGAGTGCTCGTTCACAAATGAGACCTGATGTGTCACAATATGTCATTTTTCAACGCACTTTTACACAATCCTGACGCTTTGACGTAACAACTTCAGGCATGTTATAACCATCTGTCTCGTAAGACATATTTCACAGGAGGAACAAGCATGAAACGACTCTTAATTGGTCTACTTGCAGGTTCGTTTGTAGTAGCTAGCAGTGCATTTGCGCAAGATTTTTTGACCATCGGTACAGGTGGTGTAACCGGTGTGTACTACCCCGTGGGTGGCGCTACCGCCAAAATTGTGAATGATGCTGATGTTGGTTTGCGCTTAACCGTTGAATCAACTGGTGGCTCTGTTTTTAACATTAAAGCTATGCAAGCAGGTCAGCTTGATCTAGCGCTTGCTCAGTCAGATGTTGTCTACCAAGCTGCGAACGCACAAGAAGCCTTTGAAGGCGACGGCGTTGACCAACTGCGTACTGTCATGGGCCTTCACCCTGAACCCCTCCACTTAGTCTGCGATGCCAGTGCTGGCGTAGCTAGTTTTAGTGACATTGCAGGCAAGCGTGTGAACATCGGTAACCCAGGTTCAGGCATTCGTAACACCGTGCTAGCAGTAATGGACAAGTTTGGCTTTGACCCAGACAGTGACATTGTTGCAGAGTCTGTGCGTGCTGCCGAAGCACCTGACTTACTCCGTGACGGCCGCATTGACTGCTTTTTCTACACCGTAGGTATTGGTGGCGCTGCCATTCAAGATATTTCGACAACGAATGACATTACCTTAGTGCCGCTCGAGGGTGCTGAATTTGAAGCTCTTGTAGACGAGTTTCCTTATTACGCCTTTGCAACCGTGCCTGGTGGCACCTACAACGGTGTTGATGAAGACGTGACCATCTTTGGTGTGAAAGCACTTTTCACCACAACCACTGACCTAGACGAAGAAACGGTTTACACCATTGTGTCGTCAGTACTTGCCAACCTCGAGGATTTTCAAGCTACCCACCCAGCACTTCGCAACCTCACCCCAGAAAGCTTTATTCAAGGCCTTGGTGCGCCCCTTCACCCCGGTGCAGAACGTGCGTACGCAGAAGCTGGCATGATGTAACTTCAAATCTTTAGATTTTAGCTCGACCAAGCACGCTTGTGAACACACAGGCGTGCTTATTTTTATTCAGATGTCTTTTTAGATATACTGTAGGGATACCTTGCTAATTGCATGTGGATCAAGGGCTCTGATGACCTTTGACCACATCAATTGTGAGGTGTGATATATTCTCTGTACTGGTATTGAATGTCTACGAATGTCTACAACTTGTACTTATTCGCCCCTAAACCACACCCTTTACAGAGATATGCTCCTAAAGGAGGCCCCTATGGCTAAAAAGAAGCGCCGTCATGTTCCCAAAAAACCATCCACCAATAACGTACAAGCCTCACCTCAGTCTGACCAAGAAGCCACCTCAAGCCCAGATGAGGCAGCGCTAGAACCCTCTCAAACAGATACCATCAATGCAGAAGTATCCAATTCTGCGAGCACAGAAGCGGGCCTACACCTAGCCAATGCAACCAGTGTAGATGATGTAACAGCAGATGCGGCAGCAGCAGCTGAAGCTCAACGGATGGTTGAAGAAAGCGAAACCGGCGGGCGGCAACTCAGAGGTGTCCTCCATTGGATCGTATTTGGACTAGCTATCGCGTGGTCACTATTTCAACTGTCGATTGCGAGCTGGCTCACGCTAGATTCTGTGCAGTCACGTGCCATTCACTTGGCGTTTGCCATTACCCTCACGTTTTTGGTGTTTCCTTCACGCAAGTCAAAAAGCCATGACGCCCACTGGCGAGATTATGTCTATGTGGGGTTTGCCAGTTTTTTTGTGGTGGCAACGCTGGTTTTCATCATCCGAACGTATCCAACGCTGGTGTCAGGTACAGCCGGAAATTTAGCTAATGGCGTGACTAGCTTTGCTGAGATTTTTGTACAACGTGCTACCTTACCCGCTTGGTTAACTGCTTTTCTAGGACTCATCGCCCATATACTACTCGTTGCGTTTACACTTTTTGTAATTTGGTTTGCCAATTTGCTGTTCAACAATATTAAACGCGGCGAGATAAGTGGCAACGTACCCTTGTACGACCTGGTGTTTGCGGTCATTGCGGGCATAGTTGTGCTTTATTTATTTACCGATTACACAGGGCTTCAAAACCGCTTTGGCATTCCCATTGAGCGCGAAGTTTGGTTTGGCGTTATCTTTATGGTGTTACTTTTAGAAGCCACCCGGCGCAGTCTGGGGCCAGCCTTGGCCATCATCGGCTTAGTGTTTTTGACCTACGCGCTCATTGGGCCGCAAGGGCTACTCTCATTTTTGCGCCTACCCGGTCTCATCGCCCATCGTGGTTATGACGTCAACCGCATCATCAGTCAAATGTATGTAACCACCGAGGGTGTGTTTGGCATCGCGCTGGGGGTATCTACTCAGTTTGTATTTTTGTTTGTGCTGTTTGGCTCCATGCTAGACAAAGCAGGCGCGGGCAAATATTTTATTGATGTTGCCAACTCTAACTTAGGCACCTTGCGGGGCGGCCCTGCCAAAGCTGCAGTTGTAGCGTCTGGACTTACTGGGATGGTGTCTGGCTCATCGCTTGCCAACGTCGTCACTACGGGCACGTTTACCATCCCGCTGATGAAACGCTCGGGCTACCCTGCCCACAAAGCAGGCGCTACCGAGGTGGCAGTATCTACAAATGGTCAACTTATGCCACCTGTGATGGGCGCAGCGGCGTTCATTATGGCGGAATTTGTAGGCATCAAATACTTTGACGTGGTGCGCGCGGCGTTTGTACCTGCGATTGTGTCTTACATTGCGCTGTTTTACGTGGTACACCTCGAGGCCCTCAAGCTAGGGTTGCGCGGGTTATCGCGCTCTGAGCTTCCACCACGGTTTAGCACCTTTATTCGCGGCGTTCACTTTTTAGTGCCACTGCTCCTCCTTATTTATGGTTTAGTCATTGCCCGCTGGTCGCCGGGGCGTTCGGTGATGTTTACCATCGCCTTGCTTGCCTTGGTGATGTTTTTTCAAGAGCCCATCAAAGCGCTTTATCTTAAAAAACCCCTAGGGCCAGCGTTTTGGGCAGGCTTTAAGAGTATTTATGAAGGGCTCGAGGCAGGTGCGCGTAACATGGTGGGCATTGCCGTGGCAGTTGCTACCGCTGGCATTGTGGTGGGTACTGTAAACCTCACCGGTTTGGGCTTGCGCCTTACCGAAATTATTGTAACGCTAGCTCGAGGCGCATCTTTCTTAATTATCAGCGCCTTCACACCGCTAGTCACACTTTTTCAAGGTAATCCAGAGGTGTTCTCGAGCACAACCCAATTTGCGGCTGTTTTAGTCATTACTGCTATAGCTAGCCTCATTCTAGGCTTAGGACTGCCCACAACCGCCAACTATATTGTGATGGCAACGCTCACGGCGCCAATCATCTTTAACGTTGCCGGTGATTTTGGCTTTGTGGTGCCGCTCATTGCTGCCCACTTATTTGTGTTCTTCTTTGGGATTTTGGCAGATGACACGCCACCAGTGGGCTTGGCAGCGTACGCAGCGGCGGCAATTGCCCGTAGTGATCCCATAAAAACGGGCATTCAAGGCTTTACCTACGACATGCGCACAGCAATTTTGCCGTTTATGTTTGTGTTTAATACTCGCTTGCTACTTATTGGTGTGACCAACGCATTTGTCGGCATCTACATTTTTGTAACTGCCCTAGTTGGCATGTTTGCGTTTGCAGCAGGCACCCAAGGCTTTGCCCTTAAACCCCTCAACTGGCCGCAGCGCATTGGGCTAATTCTCACGGCGTTTTTGTTGATCCAGCCGGGCTTAGTGAGCGACACACTAGGCTTTTTAATTGTGTTTGGTGTGTACGGCTGGCAGTACTACCAGATGCGTCAGCAAAGCTTACCTGCACCTGCCTAAGTAACCTTGATTACTTGGATACGGACGTCTTCCTGTCAATGTTTCAAAGGTGTATCTTGATGACATTATTCATACTCCAAAACGTCCACAACTCCTCAAGGAGGCAACATGTTTGAAACAATTTTAGTTCCAGTTGATGATACTGAGGTTAGCGCCAAAGCAGTGACTACGGCGGTTAAGTTTGCCCAGGAAGTTGGTGGCACCCTGACGCTACTGCACTGCCTCGAGCCCCTACCTACCTACACGGGGAACGTAGCTGGCTATTTACCTGAAGGGGAGCTCGAGCGTGCTGCCAAAGAATACGGTCAGAGCATTCTTGATAAATTTGCGGGTCAGCTCCCTTACGGTGGAGACCATCAAATCCAGCTTCACCAAGGCGACAAAAAAGCTTGGCGTGAAATCGTCGACTATGCTGAGGCTCAGAACATAGAACTCATCATCATGGGCAGTCACGGGCGCACAGGCTTAGAACACGCCCTACTTGGTAGTGTTGCCGAGCGCGTTGCTCGCCATACAGACATTCCGGTCATGCTCATCAGTTAACCAATAACCATCACGCATTCAACGCGGTCATCTCTTGCAGAGACCGCGTTTTGCTATATCATCATCTACTACCAAGCCCTTAACCTGATGACAAACTATCGAACGGTCTAGACATGAAGATGATGTTTACTATCTCAATATCTAACGTTCAGGCCTCTATTTTTACGCTCAACATTAGCAACCACACAAGTTAGTAATACACACATAACAGCTGATGGAATCTCCCCTTCGCCCTTTCACCCCTTCTCTACTGACGACACCCTGAGGAACTTGTCATCAGGCTATAACAGATTCTTGTGCAACTGCTAACATCAATCAGATGACCGCCACAAAAGCAATCCCAAACTGACTTTCTGAGGAGATAACGATGTCTCATCTTCAGTCCGCTGCCTTTTTTCGTGATTTGAGCCGCGAGCCCATTCTCATCACTCATGCTGAGGGCGTGCATCTGGTGGATGATACCGGCAAACGCTATTTAGATGCCGCCTCAGGTGCCGCAGTTTGCTCGTTGGGACACGGGCGTAAAGACATCGCTGACGTGCTCTCGCAGCAAGCCCACACACTCAACTTTGCGCACGTCTCCAAATTTGCCACCCAGCCGATGATTGACCTTGCAGAGATGGTGGTGGCCCGCGCCCCCAACCTGCTCAGTAAAGTCTTTTTTACCTCGGGCGGGTCTGAATCAACTGAGGCTGCCATTAAACTAGCGCGGCAGTATCAGCTTGCCAAAGGCAATCCCAGCAAGTACAAAGTGATTACCCGCCGCACGTCTTATCATGGTGCTACCTTGGGCGCATTGGCACTCAGTGGGCAAGTAGGACGGCGGCAACTTTTTACGCCGATGATGCTTGCCCAGCCCATGATTGCACCAACATCTTGTTACCGCTGTCCATTTGGCAAAGACCCTAGCACCTGCCAAGTGGAATGTGCGGATGACCTCGAGACCACCCTCCTCAGCGAAGGTCCAGACAACGTCGCAGCGTTCATCGCCGAACCTATCGTTGGTTCATCTGCACCAGGCAGATACCCCAAAGACAGCTATTGGCAACGTATCCGCGAGATTTGCGACCAATATGACGTGCTATTTATTGCCGACGAAGTCATGAGCGGTAACGGCAGAAGTGGCAAGTGGTGGGCCATGCAACACAGCAGCATTGTCCCAGACATGATTACCACCGCCAAAGGCATTAGCGCAGGGTATACACCGCTGGGTGCAGTGCTCGTTAGCCAACAGGTATTTGATGCCGTCAAAACAGCCACAGGAGATTTTCGGCACGGGCACACCTACAGCGGCAACCCCATCTCGTGCGCGGTAGGACTTAAAGTCATCGAGATTATTGAGCGTGAGGGGTTACTAGCGAACGTAGAGGCTCGAGGCAATAACCTCAAACAACAACTCACTGAAACCTTGGGCAATCACCCACATGTGGGCGTTATCCGCGGACGCGGGCTGCTCCTAGGCGTTGAGTTTGTAGCTGACAAAGCCAGTAAAACTCCGTTTGATACCAGCTTAAACATCCGCAGTAAGTTTAGCCATGCCTGTTTAGAACGAGGCTTGTACATCTACCAAGGTGGCGGCAATGTCGATGGTACACGTGGTGACCACGCCTTACTTGCTCCGCCGTTTGTGATTGATGAAACGCACATAGATTTTATTGTGGCAACAATGGCAGAGGCACTGGATGCCGTCACGAAGAAGTTGGAGCCAGTGGCAGCATGAGCAGCAAGATTGTCATTGCAGACTTGCCTACTACTACCCTCTCAGAACAAGTTTTGCGGCGGCGGGTGACGGGGGAGCGGCTCGAGCTCATTCACTACTACTACCAACCTGGCAGCGTCTTTTCTCGGCACAGTCACGAAGCTGAGCAACTTACAATTGTCCTATCAGGCACGTTAATCTTTGAATTTGATGATGAAACCATCGCCTTAAACTCAGGTGAAGCTGTACTTATCACCAGCAACCGCCCGCACGGTGCTCACGTTCCAGAAGATAGCGATCCGGTTGAAACTTACAATATCTTCACGCCTGTTCGAGATGCTTTACCTAGCGCTTGAACCTGCTCAACACACATCACCATCATATAAAACAGGCATCATCTCCATGAACGGATGATGCCTACTTCATTATCTGGGTTCGCCTTTTCAGCGCGATGCAATCATCACAAGAAAGCTTTTGAACGTCCTAGTTTGACAAATTGACACCCTCAACGTGCGTCAATTGGCGTAAAGGTTTTGTTGCGCTCGCCCTCGTAAACAAGTCGCGGGCGCATAATTTTGTTGTTGGCGTACTGCTCAATTAGGTGGGCCATCCACCCCGACACGCGGGCAACCGCAAAAATGGGCGTGTACATATCGCCGGGAAACCCCAACATGCGGTAAACGCTGGCACTAAAAAAGTCTACATTGGGTTTAACTTGGCGGCCCTTAGCTTCCATTTCGCGGTCCATGACCCGTTCCATCTCGAGGCTCATCTCGAACCACTTGCTTTCGCCAGATTCTTCGCTCAGCTCTTCAGCTACATGCCGCAAAATTGTGGCTCTTGGGTCAAGCACTTTGTAGACGCGGTGACCAAAACCCATCACCCGGCCGTGCGGTTTGGCAAGTTGAGCAAGCACATAGTCCTCGACGCCATCTGTACTGCCAATTTCTTCTAGCGCTTGCATCACCGCCGTGTTGGCACCGCCATGTAGAGGTCCTTTAAGGCTGGACATAGCTGCAGTAATAGCACTGTAGACATCAGTCAAGGTTGAGGCGGCCGCCCTCGCCGTAAACGTGCTTGCGTTTGACCCGTGCTCAGCATGGAGCACAAGCGCCACATCCATCACCCGAACAGCAGCATCGCTAGGTGCTTCCCCAGTGAGCATGTACAAAAAGTTAGCGGCAATGCCTAAATTGAGGTCAGGTGCAACTGGGTCTTGACCACTGCGAATCCGCTGGTAGGCAGCCGTGAGTGTTGGAAACTGGGCAACTAGCTTAATGCCAATAGCTTTGACGTTCTCAACAGAGGTATCCTCAGAATGGTCATCAAAGGTGGCAAGGACAGATAGCGCGCTGCGAATCGCGTGCATCGGCTGGGTATCTTTGGGCACGCTGCGCAGGAGGTCGTACACAGCTTCTGGCACCGTGTAATGACTAGCAAGCGTCTTTTTGAAATCATCTAACTCTGCTTGGGTGGGTAGTTCGCCGTGCCACAACAACCACACAACTTCTTCATAGGTTGCTTTGTCAGCCAGTTCGTGAATGTTATAGCCACTGTAAATCAACTCGCCCTGTTGCCCGTCGATACTGCAAATATGCGTGGTGTCAATATGCACACCTTCGAGTCCGCGAAAAATATCCATGAATCCTCCTTTATACGATTCGTATTAGGTCAACACCACATTTGTGACGTACTCAACCATCACAGGACCAGCACACGGTCTGAATAAACGAGGATGATGCCGTGTACAGGAGTTGCTATAGGTTTGTGATGTCTCATGTAGCTTGTGAGTGTGGGAGTGTTTTAAGTAAGGCTATTTTTGTCCCTCACGTTGTCTTCTCCCCTAATGCGTACATCTCAACGTGCTTCTTTTACACTTCATTATATCAAGCTTTACAAGGCAAACATGGGCCAGAACGGTATTTTGTAAGCTGGGCTAGTATGTCAAGGGGCTCGCAGCATGAGCAATCTTGCAACGTCGTACAATGAGCACATTGAACGCTACACATCTTTACTGCTTCTGTACCCGATAAGGATTTTGTACTTGACAAGGAGATACCGATGAACAAATTTCCTATGCTTGCCCTGTTATTAATTGCCTACAACGTAATTGTGCTTGCTCTACCCAACCTTGACCTGACCACGGCACTACTCACCGTGCCGCTTATTTCCGGCGCACTTTTTTCATTTGATGTCAGTGATTTACTGCTTGGACTCGGCATTGTTGCGCTCACCATTGAAATTTTCAAAGCTACCCGCAGCTCAACCTCAACGGTGATCGACCACATTTTGTCGATGTTTATTTTTGTGGTGTTTTTAGTGCAGTTTATTACCTTTCGTCCCACAGGAACCTCAACCTTTTTGCTGCTCACAATGATGGCACTGGTAGATGTGATTGTGGGTTTTTCGGTTACCATTGCAGCCTCGAGGCGGGATATTGCCTTTGGGGATGGGAGCTAGCGAGACGTTAGGGCCTCGAGCACATCCCCATACGTGTACTCATACCCTAAAACCCGCTTGAGTTTTTGATTATTCACCAATACATACGGCGCAGGTTCATCACTAAATGTAGGCGGCGTCAGTCCCATCAGCTCAGCAGCCTTGGTGAAAAAATCTTGTCGTGTCGGATGACTATCTGCACAAACGTTGAAAATATCTTCTAATACAGCGTCATTATCTGCCAACAACTGCGTAATCAATTGAGAGATGATGGCGACAACGTCATCCCCATGAACCATATTCACAGGTGAGGCTGCGCCAGCAAGATTGATTCGACCAGCTAAAAACCGCCCCGGCTGCCGCCCCTGACCAAATAAACCTGCGAGTCGCAAGATGGCCACGGGACAGCGCTGCAGGGCTTGCTCGTAGGCTCGTAGCGCTTGGCCCCTGCTACTTTCTGGCATCACATCATCAGTTTCATCAACTAACATCCCACGCTTGGCATAAACCGAGGTTGAACTGGTGACAATGAGTTTGGTTGCTGGCTCGAGACGCTTGTAAAGCTCATGCACTAACGCCTCGAGATAAACCTGTTCATCTTGTTGGGGTATAGGCGGTTTGGGCGGAATGGTGACGACAAGTACATCACACGCAAAAAAATCTTGAGGATTGCCCTCGAGCTTCGGCATAAACCTCAACACATAAGGCTCAACACCCGATTCACGCAAGACATCACGTTGAGTTTCTCGAGTTGTTGAGCCTTTGACGTGGTAGCCAGCGGCGACCAAAGCATCTGCCAATTGACGCCCTAGCCAACCGCAGCCAAGAATACTTATGGTCGTCAATTACCTAGTCACCTAAAAGGTGCTCGAGCGTTGCGTAATCGACTTAATAAAATCGTGCTTGAGGGTGACGCCTAAACCCGGCCCTTCCGGGATGTGTTGAATACCTTCTTTAGCGTCTAGCAGGGGGTCAACAATATCTTCCGCGTAGTAGCGTGAGGCGCTCGAGGTATCCCCCGGAAGCTTAAAGTTCTCGAGGCTGCTAAGGTGCAAATTGTGCGCGCGCCCCACGCCAAGTTCCAACATGCCACCACACCACACAGGCAGTGAAAACCCTAGGGCAATGTCGTGAATGCGCCGCGCCATGAGGTGACCCCTCGAGCGGCCCATCTTGATGTTAATGACCCGACCTGAGCCGCTTTCTAGGCCCTTGCGCGCGTCATCTGGTGAGTGAATGGACTCATCTAAACAAATGGGTGTGGCGAGCATCGCTTGCAATTTGGCATGGTCAATCAGGTCGTCGTAGGCGAGGGGTTGCTCGATGTAATCCAGCCCAAGCTCGTCAAGTTCTTGAAAAACTCGAGCATCGGTCAAAGTATATGCGCTATTAGCATCCACTGTGAGGGGCATGTCAGGAAGTGCTTCTCGCACAGCCTGCATAGGTTTAACATCCCAACCGGGTTTAATTTTGAACTTGAGGCGCTTGTAGTGTTGGTCAGCGTGTTGCTCAGCCATCTCAACCGTTTTCTCGACGCTTTCTTGAACGCCAATGGACGCACCCACAGGGATTTGCGTGCTTACGCCGCCTAGCAGTTGCCAGAGAGGCATGTTGGCGGCTTTTGCCTGTAAATCCCACAAGGCGCTCTCGAGCGCGGCGACTGCCATATTGTGACCGCGAATAAATTTGAGTGCCTGCAAGAGTTGGGCGGGCGTATCGAAGTTTTCGCCGATAACTTTGGGGATAATGTAGTGCTCGAGCGCGTGCCAGCAGGTATCGACTGTTTCGTAGCTGTAGCCGGGAAATACGCCACCTGTGGTTTCACCGTAGCCCTCGAGACCCTCACTGTGGACAATCACCAAAATTTTGTTGAACCTTTGCTCGACCCCAAAACTGGTTTCAAAGCGGAAGTTGAGGGTGGCTTCTAGTTCGTGTAGTTCGATGCGTTCAAGTTTCATACATCTTTTATACCGCGTCTGTGGTGGTATCTAGGGTACTTGAGCCTAGTCTAGCCCTAAATCCTGATTTGCCCACTGCGCCGGATCAACGAGCACATTGCCCACGCGAATCTCCCAGTGTAAATGCGCGCCCGTCACCAACCCCGTACTCCCGCCATAGCCAATAAGCGTTCCTTTGTCGATGACCGCGCCCTCCTCAACCATAAACAAGCTCAAATGCGCGTACAAACTGCACACACCTAGGCCGTGACGCAAGACAACCGTATTGCCGCGTACGCTAAGCGGCGCAGCCAGAATAACTTCACCGTTAGCAGGTGCGTAAATCGCCACCGCACTGTTAGCACGCAAATCTAGCCCGCCGTGAAAACTGCGAAACGGACCGCCATTAAATGAGCGCAAGGTCCCAAATGGGGAGGTGCGCACGGGATCCACTACGGGGTAACTAAAGGTTCCATCCCACAATTTTTCTGCCTGCGTGTAGGTACACAAACTGGCAATGCGGGCGCGTTCATTAGCGACCAGCGTAGGGTCAAGCAAACGGCTTGTTTGCGGTGATAAGTTGATGCTTTCGCGTTCATAGCTAGCAGCTGCCACGCGAATGGGGTAGCGGGTAGTGACCACGTTGCCGCCTGCGAGTTCTGCCCGAAGTTCTAGGTCGTAGACGCTAGGGTCATCCAGCACAGAGGCACCAACTAAACCTTGTGCAAAAAATTGGGGTGAGGCAGGTTGTGATGTTGTGTCTATTTGTTCTGTGGATATAACTTCAGCTGAGCTCGTTGAGGTTTGCTCGAGCAGCCCATCTGACGCATCATCTAGAGCATCCTCTGAAGCATCCGTTGCAGTCTCTGTTGATACGCCCACGATACTTGCATCAGCATTATCTGTTACTTGTTCGGTGATGATTTGACTACTTGGTACGGACGCAAACGCCAAGTCTGCATTGATAAAGCGCACACTCACGTCGGCTGGCTCGAGCAACCCCACCCTCACCCTAGCAACCTGACCTTGCACAATCACCGTCGGTGCCACATCAACCTCAGCAAAAGGCCACGGTAACTGCTCGGGCGGCGTGGCTGCAATAGGAATTTGTAACTCTTGCCCGACTTCAATTAAGTTAATGTCTGTAAGACCGTTAGCTGCTGCAATATCTGCAACCTGCAAACCGTAGCGCGCTGCAACCTGGGTGAGGGTCTCACCCCCTTGAACTGTGTGCGTCACTTGGGCGTAAGCATTTCCAATAAATATTGAGCCAATAAGCATGAAACTCAGAACGAGCAAAGCTGACCTCAACATCACATGTCTCAATTGACCCTGCTGATTTAAGTTATTCCGACGCACATCACCGCAACACATTCCCCAAGATTGCACCCAAAAACGCATAGTTCAACTTACTCCAAATCTTGGCTGCTAGCCGCTGTGGTGCTTACGTTATACCAACTCCGAGAAAACCCCTAATAAAGTACTAAATATCAGGCCACCAATGAAACTTAGTTGCAGATTTGATGATTTCAGGCTGTTGTTGTAGCAAGGCACATTGGTCAGCGAGAAGGGTTTCAAGGCAATCAAGG
>JBCCBI010000014.1:0-26355 GCA_039034155.1 Deinococcota bacterium
AAAAAAGGACCCTCAAACGCAAACATGCGCAAGTAACCCTGTTGCTGCGCGCGAAAGTCAGCTGTTGCAAGGTCGTCCACAATAACCTCACCAGACTGGCGCTTCAAGTAAGGGAATTGGCTAAGGGCGCTAGTTTGCTGCTCCTCAGCTAACATGTTGATGAGGTTGGCCTCACGTTGCCACGTCTCGAGCGTCATGTTGGTGACGCGCCGCACGTAGTTGTGTTGGAAAACAATCCACCAAATCACCTGGCTGAGCACAAAAAAGATGATGACAAAAAATGCCCAGCGGGTTAGGCGACGCGAGTTAGCACTGGTTAACACATGTTTTTGTAGCATATTGTGGCGGTTTAGCCTGTAGTGACACGCGCTTTGTGAATAGCTTGTTCAAGAAGTTAGAGCGAATGAGGTAGAGCTTGCGTCATTTGATTAGGGTTCAATATCATGTTTGTGAAAGGGAGAAGGGGTGAACGAGGGATGGGGAGATGTCATCAGACATGTGCCGCTGTGAAGACGGTATGTGTCTGGTGACATCGTGGATTACTAGAGTGTGGATTGCTAAAGCTAAGCTGTCCTTTAAGTGACGGCATCGAGTGACTCGAGCGTCACCCACATCAATACCCTGATGCTATGATGATGGTTTTGAGCACACGTGATGAGGTCATCCTCAAGATTCGTCGCAGCGAAGCACAATGTGCGGCAAGTTGGACCGGCGCAAAACCTCTTCCGTAACAGACCCAAGCACCATGCGAGTCATACCTCTACGCCCGTGGGTCGCCATGATGATGAGGTCACTATCTTCCTCGGCATCCAAAATAGCCTCAACCGGGTGGGTGTTTTCAACAAGTTTAGTTATGACGGTAAGCCCGGCTTCTTCACAGCGGAGTTGGGCTTGCTCGAGCGCTTGCCCGCCTAACTTTTTGAGATCTTGTTGCAAATCGTAAATGTACTCGGCGTAAATATAAGTAACAGGGTTTTCCACCGCGTGCAGAAGTGTCACACTGGCGTTGAACAACTTGGCGAGGCGAATGGCTTCACCGAGCGTGTTGTCGCTACAGGTGCTGCCGTCGATGGGGATCAGAATACGGTCGTACATAGAAAGCCCCCTTTCAGAGTTTGGGTTGTGTCTAACGGATTATGTTTGGGCGTGGGTTGTACCTTCGTGGATTATGATTTAAGTATAACTAATGACGGCGGGAGAGATGTCCCGAACAGGACGTGATGACTGCTGCGACCACAGCTGTTCTAACCTCACGCCATACCTGAGGTAGAAGTGGTATAAGTCCTGACATGACAAAGCATCACACTAAGTTTGCGCTTGAAACACTGGCGATTCATGCGGGTAAACAGGTTGACCCTGCCACAGGCGCGGTAGTGCCGCCGATTCACCTCACCACTACCTTTGAACGCAAGCTAGACGGGAGCTATCCAGATGGGTATGTATATACCCGGGCAGATAACCCTAATAGACGCGCGCTAGAAGAATGTTTGCGCGTGCTCGAGGGTGGCGCTGCTTGCGCAGCGTTTAGTTCCGGCTCAGCTGCTGCGGCAGCACTACTGCGCAGTTTTGCGCCCGGTGACACGGTGCTAGTGTGCAGCGACCTCTACCACGGCGTGCGCAATATTCTGATCAATATTTTGCAGCCATGGGGGCTTAAGCCTGTGTTTGTGGATATGACTGATATGAAGGCTGTTGAGCAAGCTTGGACAGATAGCGTTAAACTCCTCTGGTTAGAAACGCCTACCAACCCCATGCTCAACATTTACGACATCTCAGCCCTAGCTGACATGGCTCATGCCAAAGGTGCGCAGGTGGCGGTAGATGGTACTTGGACAACACCTATTGTGCAGCGGCCACTCGAGCTAGGGGCAGATTTTGTGATGCACGCAACCACCAAATACTTAGCGGGTCATAGCGATGTTTTAGGCGGTGCCATCATTGCCAAAGCAGAAAGTGAGACCTTTGAGCAAGTGCGTTACATACAGCAGCTAGAAGGTGCGGTGCCGTCACCATTTGATTGTTTTTTGGTGAGTCGCGGGATTAGCACACTACCTTACCGAATGCGTGCCCACAGCGACAATGCCATGAAAGTCGCCAAGTTTTTAGATGACCACCCGAACGTTCATACTGTGCATTATCCGGGGCTCGAGCATCATCCTGGTCACGGCATTGCAAACAAACAAATGGCCATGATGGGTGGCATGATGTCTATACAAGTCAGCGGTGGCGTGGAAGCTGCCACGAACGTCATGAACCGAGTTAAGTTATTCCACCGAGCAACTAGTTTGGGCGGAGTTGAAAGCTTGTTAGAACACCGCCGTTCAGTTGAGGGAGATTTATCAACAACGCCTGACGACCTGTTGCGCGTGTCGATTGGGCTCGAGCATCCCGATGATCTCATCAACGACCTTGCGCAAGCGTTAGGTTAGTTATGCCTTACTTTGAGTATCAAGATGACGAAGGTGACGTTCGCCAGACCATCAGCCTCTACTACGAAGTTTACGGTCAAGGAAAACCACTGCTTTTTCTACATGGCCGTGGTGGGAATGCCTTCAGTTGGTGGCAGCAAGTACCTGTGTTTGCGGAGCGTTACCAGTGCATTGTCATTGAACAACGCGGTTGGGGACGGTCACGCGGTGTTTTAGATGGCCCCTGGGGAGATGTCTTTGCACGCGACGTACACGCGCTGATTGATGATTTGGGATTTGATGAGATTGCCGCCATTTCTCAGTCGATGGGCGGCTGGACATTAAGTGCGCTAAGTGAACGCCTCGAGCAACGCGGCGAATTACAGCGGTTAGCCGCAGCCGTCATGAGCGGCACAGTGGGCGGTTACGTACCCAGTCAGCTCGAGGCCGTTTACGACCAACACCGCCAAGCTGCGTACAGCCAGCGCGTTTCTTGGCAACAGGGAAAATCACATCACCCAGCATTGGCAGCCACAACAGCCGCTGACTTACAAACGCTTTACAGCATGATTGCGCGGTTAAACCCAGCGCCGCAAATTGCCCCTGGTGCGCCGGATACACTCGCGCGTCGTGACCGACTTAGCTTGCCTGAACAGGTGCTATTTGTTGCTGGTGAGCAGGATATGTTTTGTCCGCCGGAGGTGCTTCGTGGCGTGGTCGAGGGCGTCCCCAAGGCCCGCCTCGAGCTACTTTCTAACATAGGCCACTCACCTTATTTTGAGGCTGCTAGCGACTTCAATGCCATCGTCAAAAATTTTCTGGCTGAGGTTTACGCGTAACGCCTAGTGTCAGCTACGCGGCCTGTAAACTAACTTGCATGAACGTTGCTGATATTCACGCTACATCTGAGCCTCTTACACTTGACGACATTAACTTTGATAACCGAGGTCTCGTTCCGGTTATCACCCAAGATAGGTACAGCGGTGAGGTCTTGATGCTGGCTTACGCTAACCGTGAAGCCGTCGAACAAACCCTGCAAACAGGTGAAGCGCATTATTACAGCCGCTCGAGGCAGTCACTTTGGCACAAAGGTGCCACCAGCGGACACATTCAAAAGGTCAATGAAGTGCGCATTGATTGCGATGAAGACACGCTACTTTACCGGGTTGACCAAACGGGGGCTGCCTGTCACACGGGGGAGTATTCTTGCTTTTTCCGTAATCTTGACGGAGCGCAGGCACCGGCCATTGGGGAAATGCTGATGCTGCTCGAGCGCACCGTCGAACAGCGTATTCGTGACCTACCCGAAGGGTCTTACGTCAGCAAATTGCACACGCGCGGCGTGGGCTACATCTCCCAAAAAGTCGTGGAGGAGGCTGGTGAAAGCATCGTAGCAGCCCTCGAAGACAAGCCCGACGAACTCACCAGCGAAGTAGCTGATTTGCTGTTTCACCTGACCGTACTTATACAAGAAAAGGACCTCAATTTGCAAGATGTCGCCAGTGAGTTAGCTCGCCGTCATCAAAAATAAATGAGGCATATGTGGATTAAAATCTGTGGCATTACTAGCGTGCACGACGCACAAATGGTGGAACGCGCGGGCGTAGAGTCCATCGGGCTTAATTTTGTATCTCATTCCAAGCGTTACATCAGCGTCGCCCAAGCAGCCCAGATAAGCGCGGCATTGGGCCCGTTTATCTGCCGGGTAGGTGTGTTTGTAAACGCGACCCTAGACGAGGTTATTAGCACGGTTCAAGAGGTTGGCTTGGATGTTGTTCAACTCCATGGCGATGAAGATGACGACTATGCTGCAGCTGTGAAAGAGGTTGCTAGGGTCATTCGCGCGCTGCGAGTGCGCTCAGAGGAGGATGTTGAGATTGCCCGCAACCAACCTGCTGACATTATTGATGCCGTCTTGGTAGATGGTGCTGTGCCAGGAAGTGGTCACCCGTTTTCATGGCAAGACGCTCGAGGATTACAGGATATCCCCCGACTTATTTTGGCAGGTGGGCTCACCTCAGCTAATGTTCAACTAGGAATTGAGACACTTTTACCTTATGGTGTTGATTTAGCATCTGGTGTTGAATCAAGTCCGGGTGTCAAAGATGCAACCAAGGTACAAGATTTTGTCATTGCTGCGAGGGGGCTTACATCATCTTGAACTTAGTATTTAAAGCGTGCGTTTGAAGGCTCGAGGTTGTCCACAAGAAGTACCGAGTTATCCACAGATAAATCTAGAGTTATCAAAAAGATATCCACAGCTTTACTTAGTTATCCACATGCATGTGGATAACTTTCGCCTTTTGAAAGTTATCTGAAAAGTTTGTGAGGTTTATCTGAGGAAGCGTCCTAGACGCAAAACCGACAATTTTATGAAGAAGTTAACGCATACCAAATTGGTCACGTTCTTGTCAAGTCTGTCAAGTTATCCACAGGGTGTGGAATATGCTACTGAAGTCTTACAAAGTCCCAGACAGCGCAGATTCTTCACATTTCCTGACGCTCTGCTGACATCTATTAACTATGCCTGCGTTTAAACGCGGAGCTAAAGTGTAGCGCAAATCAAGCAGCTAGTGCAAGTTTTAACAATGCTATTGCACAACTGACAAAGGTAAACGTTTGTCTTTATAAATTTATAAAGACGTCTGATATTGAAGGGGCCTTGCGGGTGACGATAAGCTGCCATCACATACAAGCTTTTAACAGAGGGCGTTTTTCAGACGCATGTTTAGCTAAGCATTTAAGTTACTAAATTATATTAACTAAAAAGATGCGCTCGAACATGAGTCAAGACGCTATTTGATCGGGCAATCCACTGCTTGGCAGTTGATTATGGCTGAGCAAACCGTGTGCAATTATTAGTAATTCCAGATGGAAATGCTTTATGTAAGCTGGATTTACAGTAAGGTGGTTGTTACTCAAGAGTTGAATTAGTTATGTGAGCAAGGGATCACCATTGAGGTTCTACGTAATTCACGTGCAAAGTAGAGGTTGCTCGAGGTGATGGGGTTTAATCTGTCACCTTTGTTGATATTGGTAACTCTGTATCACTCAACAGGAACATTAATAAGCACAGCCTCATCTAAACCTAGTCTCATATAAGGGACGTGGCCTCGCACAAGGTAAGTGCGCCTGACACTCGGTAGAGTAGAACACATGAACGCCCGCATTATTGTGGTGAATTCGCACCGCCGCTCAGGAACTCATCTGCTCATTGACGCCCTATGTCACAACGTCGAGCGGGCTGTGTTTCCGGCGCACCGCAAGCTTCCTAAAGACTTTAATATTGGTTCACTTTTTCGTAAAGACCCAGATATTTTACAGGTGTTTAAACGCGTGTTTGCCCATGAGGGCACGGTGGTCGTGAAAAGTCACTTGCTACCTGAAGAAATGAATATCACCCCGCAAGACCCGCATGAGCAACTAATTCGAGATGTGTTTGACATTGCTAAGCATCTGTACGTTTACCGCGACCCACGTGACACTTTGCGCTCGCTGGCAGGACTTTTAGACGATGAGCAAGCGCTCAATAATTTTATTGATAGCCCCAATGACCACTTTTCACCCTCTAGAATAGCAAGTGAGGTTGACAGCACGCGCACGCGTTACTGGGCGCATCACTTGGCTGCGTGGCGAGATACACCGGGCGTCCACTTGGTGAAATTTGAAGCACTTCGTACCTGTTTTGATGACACGATGAACAATGTGATGGCGTTCTTAGAGGAACCTGAACAAGCTAGTTACACCGTGCCGCGCTTACCTAAAAATCAACTCTGGCACCGCGTCTTGCTTAAAGCCAATAAGTTAGGGCTTATTAGCAGCGTACCGAGTAGTGCAATCCGCCCCGGCAAAGGGCAAGTTGGTGGCGCGAAAGTGCTTTTTGATGAGACGAGTCTCGCTAAATTACAAGCAGACATTGACCGCTATAATTTAGGTGATCTGGTTCAGCTATGACATCACTAGGAACATCTAAACTTCCATTTTCACGTGTTTATATCATCATCTTGGTGTTGTTTATGGCGGCGATGGTGCTCGAGGGCATCCTTCGTTTCATCTTTATTCGCGCGGGCTTGGCACCGCTGGTGTATGCACCCAAAGGCCTCATTACCCTAGCGTTACTACTAAGTGTGCTTTTGGCAGCTCGAGCTGCCCACATCAACAAAGCATTCATCATTGTCATCGGCTTAGCACTTTGGACGTTGGCACTGGGCGTCTTACAAGTGCGCGCGATTGTCCCCGTGCTGTTTGGCGTGTGGGCTATTCTGCCTTTCTTTTTTGGCGTGGCAATTTATCCCTATTTGCGTGTGCATTGGCGTAACTTGCGCCCTATTGTGTTCATTCTGTGGGGACTTGCTGTGCTGGGAATCATTCTAAATAATTTTGTGGAATTTCCGTGGGCGGGGTTTGAATTTCAACTGGCAGGTGTGAACTTGGTGGGCTCACGTGCGTGGGCAACCTTTGACGTCAGCCGGCTGGCTGGGTTTAGTCGCGTATCCATTGCGGCAGCAAGTCACATCACCCTACTGGCACTGTGGTTACTGGCAGCAGGTGTGCGGCGCTGGTTGGCGCTCATTATCATCATCAGTTCGGCAGTGGCGCTCTACCTCACGACCATGAAAACCATCACTGGCGCATTTATTTTGCTGAGTTTATTTGTGTTACTCCGCCCCTACATTGCGCGGC
Source organism: Deinococcota bacterium (assembly GCA_039034155.1). GTDB lineage: Bacteria > Deinococcota > Deinococci > Deinococcales > Trueperaceae > JBCCBI01. Next base: position 7,092 of record JBCCBI010000014.1, read on the forward strand.
CTGTCTGGGTAGGCTTGCCAACGCTAGCTGCGCTCATTGGCTTTGTGTTGCCGTTTAGCACGCTGATAACAACTTACAACCTCACCTTTGAAAATCCAGTCAATAGGTTTTTGTTTGCCTCGTTTGGGATCCGGCTAGCTGAAGTGTGGCCGCAAACCTTGGAACTGGTGCAACTGCGCGGGCAACCGCTTTTAGGGCGGGGTATCGGCGGTATCGGCGGGGCACAGCAGTATTTTGAACCGAGTCGCTACACGCCGGGAGATAATTTGATGTTGTATTTGTACGTGCTGGGCGGCGTGCTGTTTGTGGTGCTGCTGTTTATATACGCACTTGCGGCGGTGAAGCTCGAGCCCACCCGGCAGCGTTTCGACGCCTACATGTATACGGTAATGATGACGGTCCTTCTACAAGGCATCACTGGCAACGTCATGGAATCAGCCTTTTTCAGCCTCTTTTTTGGGGTGTCCTTACGCCATGTGATGACTTTACCGCTTCGGCAGCCTCACCAAGAATCATCGGATGTTTTAGTGATACCTTCACAGCCTCAACCTCAATTAGGTTCCGTGTGAGTATTCCCTTAGTTGTAAATGGACGCTTCATGACACAGCGACTCACGGGCGTGCAGCGGTATGCGCTAGAGATGTGTACGGCATTAAATGCTTTGGATGACGTTAATTTACGCGTGATGCATCCTAGAAGGCCTTTGCAAACGCCAGCACCGGGGCAGCTCGAGCCGGTTGGTCAGGTCGGCGGTCACCCGTGGGAGCAAGCTGAACTCGGCCCCAATATGCTCTACCAAGCCATTAAACGTAATCTTGCGCCGTTACTATGGTCGCCCTGCAATGTAGGTCCACTAGCAGTGAGTCGGCAGATTGTTACCATTCACGACCTTGTGTCAATCCGTCATCCAGAGTGGGTGAGCCGGGCGTTTCATCTTTACTACAAGACGTTGTTACCGCTACTTGCCAAGCGCGTGCAGCACATTGTGACGATTTCGGAACATTCTAAACAGACGATTCTCGAGACACTCGGTGTTCCTGAATCCAAAGTGACGGTCATTCCCAATGGCATCGGCGGGCAGTTTCAGCGGGTAAGTAATGGTGCTATTAAGAATGTCCGTGAGCGCTATGACCTACCAGATGCGTTTGTGTTGAGTTTAGGGTCGCTCGAGCCGCGTAAAAATCTGACGGGCTTAATCAATGCGTGGTTACAACTCCCTCAACATACCCGTTTACCCCTCGTGATTGCGGGCGGCCTCGGCGAGCGCGGTGTGTTTGGAAACTTTGACGTTGAGGCTCTCGACAAAGCTGGCGTGCAGCGTTTGGGGTATGTCAATGATGACGATCTACCTGCATTATTATCTGCTGCACAACTATTTGCCTATCCGTCGTTAGAAGAAGGGTTTGGCTTGCCGCCACTAGAAGCGCTTGCCTGCGGCACACAAGTTGTAACCTCAAACAATTCGGCGATGGCGGAAAATTGTCAGGATGAAGCTATCCTTGTTGACCCAACTGACAAAACGAGTATTGCTGACGGGATTGAGGCTGCACTTGCACGTGAGGAATCTTTGGAACAACGTTTAGAAAGAGCAGAACGCATTCGCACTCGGTTCAACTGGCAAACAGGTGCCGAGGCTTTGGTGGATGTTGTTAAGGTGTCTTTATAGTGCCTATCAGCATTATCATTCCCACGTACAACCCGGGTGAGCAAGCTGTTTATGCAATGTGTGACGTACTGGCACGTCAAACTGAAGCGTTTGAGCAACTGGTGATTATTGATTCGTCCTCACCTGATGGCACTGCGAATGTTTGGGAAAACGCATGGCAGCAAGCAGCAACTAAACATGAACATTCGGCAACCTTGTACTTAGAGAGCATCCCCCAAGCTTCGTTTAATCACGGTGGCACCCGCAATTTGGCGGCGCAGCGGGCAACGGGCGAGGTGTTGGTGTTTTTAACACAAGACGCCTTACCCAAAGATGACCAGTGGCTAGCTGAACTTACCCGCCCACTCACTCAAGCTAGTGAGGTTGCCGTTGCAGCGACCTATGCTCGGCAGATAGCGCCGGAAGAAGTGAGTGTGCTCGAGCACTTCGCGCGATCGTTTAACTATCCAGATACATCTCGCACCAAAACTTGGAACGACTTGCCCAACCTTGGCATCAAAACCTTTTTTTTGTCAAATGTCTCATCAGCTTTTTTGCGCGCACCTTTTGAAGAGGTTGGCGGCTTTCCCGAACGCACCATCTTAAATGAGGACATGCTGATTACCGCCAGCTTGCTAAAAGCGGGCTACGCGGCTCGCTACGTAGCGGAGGCTGCTGTATGGCACGGGCACACCTACAGCGTAAGCGCTCAATTTAAACGTTACTTCGATATTGGCGTATCAATTACCCAAGCTGATATGTTACCCACAGACTTAGCCTCTTCTGGTGAAGGCTTACGTTTTGTGCGCGGGCAACTTGCGTTTGTCTGGCAAAAAATAGGTGTCAGAGGTTTACTTGGTCCGCTACCTAGGGTGATTGTGGAAAGTGCAGCTAAGTGGTTAGGGTTCCAGTTGGGCCAAGCTGAGGCCGTCTTGCCTGTGAACCTTAAACGGCGGTTGAGTATGCATGTATCGTTTTGGTTAGTCTAGTTTTTGTGAGATGAAAGATGCCAAGTCAACAGAGTATTGATATTCGTAAGACACTGGTTAAAGATAAGCTGGATGACATACCCATCGCCCAAAAGCGGCAGGATTGGGATGACTATGCTAAGTCTGTCCCGTTTAGTTCTGAGGTTGTGGCGACAGAAACAACACTTGAAGACGTGCTGTGCTTATGGCTACATCCTCAGCAGGTTCGTGAGGGTTATGCACTGCTGTATTTACATGGTGGCGGCCTCACCGAGGGGTCTGTCTACACACACCGCGAGTGGACAGCGCGGTTAGCTCAGCAGACGCACTTGTCTGTGCTATCTGTCAACTATTCGCTAGCACCAGAACACCCTTGCCCAGTGGCTCGAGACGAGGTTAACCGCGTCTACAAACACTTGTTGCAGACAGGCTACGACCCAGCCAAGATATGTTGGGCGGCGGACTCGAGCGGCTGCAACTTAGCCCTTGCTAGTCTCATAGCCTTACGCGATGACGGCATCCAACTACCCAAAGCAGCAGTGTTGCTGTCACCCTCAGTTGACTTGACGTGCTCAGGTGAGTCCATGCAAAGCCGTAGGCAGCTTGACCCACTTGTTTCAGAAGATGTGCTGAGATACTGTGCACACTTGTATGCTCAAGATTATGATTTGGCATCGCCTTGCATATCGTCACTCTTTGCTGATTTAACTCACCTGCCTGAGATGCTGATTCAAGTGGGCGATCACGAGATTTTACGCAGTGATGCCGTCCGCTTGCAGCAAGCTGTGCAGCGTGCAGACGGTGCTGCTCAATTAACGATTTGGGACGACATGTGGCACGTTTGGCAGATGTTTCCTGAACTTCCTGAAGCGCAACAAGCCCTTGACGAAATTCAGACGTTTTTAGCGCGTCATGTTGTGTAGCCTAAAAAAGTCGCAAGGGCAAACGAGTTGTATGATGTTGGCTCAGAACATGCTCAGCCTAGAATTTTGGGTTAACAAGTGGCTGTGTTGAGGTTTGTTCATAGCTATGTAAGTTTGGTATTCACTCAAATTGGTGTTCATTCAAAATATAGCAGGTATCATCCGGTCAGCTGTAACCACAAACAAGTAATTTGGCTTCATAGGCAGTTACTTCACAACCATGATTACACAAATCAAAGCTTGATGTGCTACATGTGTCAAGCAGTTTAATCGAGAGAGCAAATTATGTCGTTATCTTCTGCAGATCACTTTCCTACCTCAACTTCTTCGGTAGCACCGCGCCAGGCAGTAATATCTACCCGTTGGCAGCATGTGCTCGAGGTTGTTGGCGTGGCTAGTCTCATCATTCATCCGTTTGCAGGCTGGTTTGGAGCGCTTGTGCTGCTCGCTGTCCACGGTGCCAACCTCCTGAAAACATGGCGCACGTGGTGGCCTTTGCGGCGCGGCTATGTTGTGCTTTGGGGTGGCGTGTTTGGGTTAATTGCCGCGCGTCATTTTGTGGCTGAAACGTGGACGGCACTTTGGCTTACGCTGTTGCAAGGACTGTTGATTATTGCTGCTAGCATCGTGCTACAAGGCAAACGTCAGACAGTTGCCTGGGGCATCTGCTTAGCGTTTTTATTGATGATTCCCTTGGCAGCAGGGGAACGCATTTTGCTAGCGCGCTCGTGGCAGGTGAGTGATGAACAGCTCGAGTTTGACAGCACCTTACCCTTGGGTGTTGATACCATCCGCGATCCGCGTACCCACCGCTTGTGGCAACTGCCAGAGGGTGCGCAAAGCCTCACTATGTCGTTTGAAGCGCGTTACCTCGAGGGCCCTAGTGCGTGGTTGTGGCAAGGCTTTCCCCGCACCATTCCCATGACCTATCACGACAGTATTCGACCTAGTGGCGGGTTTAGCCGCATCACCTTTACAGATGAAGGCGACACCTACGCTACGCGCCGCTTTGCACACGAGCATGTGCCGGGTACGCGCTACCGGGTGAGCGTGCAACTGCGCAGCGTACAACCCTTTGTAGAAGGTGATGACAATATTGGGCGGGTGTATTTGTTTGCGGACCGCGATGTGTCGCGTTGGGCGCGTGCGCCGCTAGGGCCAGCGTGGCGCACAGTCAGTTTTGAGTGGCAGCCGGATGTTGAAATCACTAGCGGGCAGATGAGCATTATCCTCAACGATTTTAACGGACTTATTGTGGATGTGCGCAGGGCGTCACTGGAACGTCTCGAGGGGGAACGCTGGGTGAGTCTTGGTGTAGCCGAGGGAACCGGTGCCAGCCTCGAGCTAACCCGCTTACGCGAAGACCCCGTGGCAACAACGCACCTAATGCCTCAGACAGAGTGGCAATCTTATAGCCTAACGTCACCTGTACCAGAGCTAGCAGGCGAGCGACTTTACAGCATCTTGAAGCTCGAGCCTCAGCTGGCTATCCAAACTCGCAACGTGCGCGTAACAACCGACGCTGGTCTGGCACGCTCATTTCCACACACACGCAGGCAAGCGCTTTGGTTTGTGCAACCTAACTTACTCGGTCACACCTTAACTATGGCGACGGTGCTGCTTGCCTTAACAGGTAGCTTGCCGTGGACACTTGTATTGGGTTTAGGGCTTGGGTTTGTGGGGATTTGGCTTACTGGTAGCCGCGCAGCCTACATCGCTGCGGTGACGGCAGTAAGTTGCGCTGCTTGGTTGCGCCTCCCAAGAGCGCGCCGTTGGTGGCTGGCTGTCGCTGCGGGGGTACTAGTCGTCATCGCGCTAAGTTTTCAAGAACAACTTGGTCGTTTACAGCTCTTTGGGGTAGACGTGCGCACTAGCCGCACCCTCATTTGGCGCACGGCTGCACGCGGGTTTATGCAAGCGCCTGTTTTAGGTTTAGGAGACAACACCCCTGCCGACTACGCTGCTGAGATTCCCGCAGGTGGCTTTATGGCCTTTTGGGAGACGACCCATCCACGCGCGCAAGAGTTAGTCAGTCACGCGCACAATCTGTGGTTGTCGTTAGCAAGTCGTTACGGTTTGTTCGGGCTAGCAGCTGCGCTTTGGCTTACAGCGTGCTTGCCGTGGCTTTGTTGGCGGTTTGGGCGTTGGCGCGGGCTTACTTTGCTAGTAGCATTACTTTTGCTCAATGCGGTTGATGAAACCTTGTTTCACACCAGCACACTGTTACTTTTAGCGTTGGGGCTTAACACCTTACAGCTCGAGGGTTGGGATACAGCACCTCAAAGCTGAGGCACGTGCAGCTCGAGCTTCATCTAAATATGTCAGGACATAATATTCACCAGCTGTAATTTATCAGCGTTGATAAAACATCCTGATGCCATAGCATTTTTGCGTGAAGATGATGCTGTCAACATCAGACGGAGGCTATATCGTTAGGGTGTTTTGATAACTTGCAGCAAAGCTTCTCAAGCAACTTGTCATAATTATGACTAGGTCGATAGTTCGGATACTTTTTACAAAGCCTGTCACAGACGCAAATGAGATTTTAACGATAGAATGCCAAATTGTATCTGTGACGCAAATCAATCTCTGATGTTCAATATCTGTCCGAAGTATTGACGAAGTGTAATACCAAATCCGGTTGATTCCCGAAGGGATCAACCCCTGCCAGAGCAGGTAAGATACGCTACAAAATCCGTGCTGGACATATTGGATGCCTTTGGGAATTATATGGGATATAAGCGGATTTCGTATAAGCTCAAATGAACCACCGATAGTGTACTCGAGCCTCAAGTACCGCTCACTCCCCTAATCCACTGACCCAAAGTCCGCCATCTGCCCAACATCTAGACCGATGTGTAGTTGGCGTACTGCCACATATGCTGATGCTTAGTTAAACGGCCTAGTTGAAACGGCCTGATTTAGGCAACTGGAGGCATCACCACTATGTATCTTTTAACCTTAGCTTGGCTCGAGCAGTCTATCAATCGGTTCTTTACGCAAAAATATCTACTCAGTAGCGTATGTGTGTTGTTGCTAGCTGTGGTCGGCTGTAGCAGCAGCCAAGATATTGAGGTTGGTCAAGACGGTGTTTGGTCCATTGAGGGGTATAGCACGCTGCTCGAGGTAAACGGGCAAACCGTCACCCTTTACGAGCCTACGGCAGTCAGTTGTCTCGAAGCTGATGAGACTGTGCTCGAGCAGCGCGCAGGTCAGGACTACCTGGCCAGTTACGCGCTAGCAACCTCAGGCGATCAATTAACCTTACGCACCGACCTTGGCTATACCCTCACGGCGAGCAGGCGTACTGAACTACCTCGAGCTTGCCTTCAGTCTGAACTAGACCCAGATAATCCAACGCGCAACTTTGACATCTTTTGGCACACCTTCAACGATCACTACGCGTTTTTTGACCTCTACGATGTTGACTGGCAAAAGCAGTACAACACGTACCGCCCTCAAGTAACGCAAGAGTATGTCTGAAGATGAGTTGCTCACCGTTTTGAGCACCATGGTTGAACCGTTAGAAGACGGACATATCCTCATCATTACGGGCGAGCAAAACGGCCAGCTTACCGGCTATTCGCCCGGACGCTCACCAGCATGGGCTGAGGCTGAAGATGATCTGGCTGGTATCATCATCAACACCTATTTAACAGAAGATATTATCCCGTTTGCTCAGGGCGGACTTGTCTACAGCCAGTTAAGTGATGGCATTGGCTACTTAAACATTACGCGTATGGAAGACTTTAGTGAGGATGGTAGCGACCAAGAAGCGCTAGCTGACGTCCTCCCACGTATTAACACGCTGTTAAACAACGCTAGCCTCGAGGCACTCATTATTGACATTCGGTTTAATGGCGGTGGTACAGATGAAAACTCCGCCCAGATCGCCAGTTACTTTACAGATACAGCGCGTACGGTTTACACCAAATCTGTGTAGTATCAAACGCAATTTTCAACCGATCAAGATGTCGTTCTACAACCAGCGGGCAATGTGGTTTTTGAGAAGCCCATCGTGCTTCTCACGAGTGGTATGACAGCTAGCGCAGCTGAAATCTTTACCCTCATGATGCGTGAACTGCCCAACGTCACCCTCATAGGCGAACCTACCTCGGGTGAGTTCTCCGACATTTTTTCAGGTATCCTACCCAACAGCTGGGACTTTGGCTTGTCTAACGAACGCTATACCGCTACAGACGGTGCCGTGTACGAAAAAGTAGGTATTCCACCACAACAAGAGGTTCTCATTACGCTAGAAGATATTCAAGCTGGACGCGACGCCGTGCTAGAAGCAGCGCTCGAGCACCTTCAACGTAAAGCACTAACCAACATGCCTATGGATTTTGATTGACCACTGCATAAACTCTGGCGTATTCATTATTTCATTCTCGTATGATGTGCTTTCTAGTGCTGTAAAAGGCATCAGAGAGCACATCACTTTTTTGTGCCATCAAGCATATAGAAGACGCTTGCAAATGTCTTCACATAGCTGTCTTTAAGTGAACAAAGTATTGATATTATACATTGTGTTTACATTAGTACCTCCCCAGCGTAATTTTCATGAGTAGTTGCTCAAATATGTCTACACTTGACACTAGCTTGTAAAAGCTCACAAGCACTGTGTTTATGTGGCGCATTAACCGCCTAGGACGTTATAAAATCCTCATACCTCTGTATTGAAGCCCTGTATAATTCAGGCTAGCTTTTGTTCTCATCTATCCTCAACGTTACTGTGTCATGGTATGACAGTGTAACTAACATCATTTTTTTGTATGTCTATGCACGCTTTAAATGTAGTCTTTAGTGCCATCAGGGGGTTACCTTCATGATACCGTGCAGCGATTTAGGGGGACGGACGTACTGGCACACTCCTGAACTTTAGGAGGTCAGTACCGAAGTATTTAGTACGGGTATGCAGGGTTAATTAGTACAGGGAGTTTTTCCTAGACTGGCATAATCGTATTAAAGACGTTAGTAACACGAGCGCCACCAATATGCTAGTGACAACATTTAGCTCGGCTGCATTCTTGTATGAAGACTAGCTAGCGAAATATGTATTAGTCACTAGACGATGAATGCTCAGCAGAGAATTCTCAACATAAAGTGTGGTGTAACTGCAAACGCGTTGATAGGAAAGGGCACTACTTAATATGCATCTTACTGCTGACACGCACGCCGATAGTGGCGATACCGACAAGGCGGCGAGTGACACATACCTAACTAACCAAGCTGTGTTAATGGGTGAAGTTGTAGGTATCTCTAAAGCTAGAGTACAGCAAGCCATACGTAAAAACGCTGTAACAGCCACAAATGTGAAGAGTTTTTCAGAAAACTCCCCTAAATGTGGGATGGTGCAGCAAGCCAAAATGTGGCAATGTCTGCGCGTATCTGTTAAAGTACCTGCGATGCTCAATTTGCGCTTCTCATTTAGCACCGCATTAAAGGTTATGTGTTGCTTATTCTTGATTTGTTTGCTAACGGCACAGGCACAATCTTCTAGAGAGATTATCGTTGCGCCGGGTGATACACTATCCGCACTTGCCTCAACCCACAACGTGACGGTTGACGAGCTGGTACAAACTAACGCACTAGATAATGTTGACCTTCGGGTAGGGGATATCTTAGTCCTGCCTGGACAGCCTTATACACGTACAACATATCGTGTTAAAGCAGGCGATACCCTAACTGAACTAGCAGTTGCGTTTGATCTAGCTGTGAGCGAGTTGCAAGACATCAACCAGCTCGAGACCAACAATCTGCAAGTGGGGCAACTTCTCTACCTAACCTCAGACGGACTTTCTGAAAATACCACCATTGTGCAACCGGGTGACACGCTATCTGCTATTGCTTCGCGCCACAGTACTACAATAGAGGCGCTGCAAATTGCCAATAACCTTGTTAATACCCGTATTAACGTGGGGCAACGTTTGTTATTGCCCTCGAGCGCAGACACTGTACCCGAGTCTTATACAGTGCGCACAGGCGATACTCTCTACGATATTGCTGTTGCCTTTGATATGACTACAGACGAGTTAATTGCCAGAAACGACTTAGATGGCACGATTATTCAAGTAGGGCAGTCGCTTACCTTGCGTAACTCAACGCCGCTCGAGCCTCTGCAAGTTACCGTCAGCTCTGGTGATAGCTTGTGGGCCATTGCTAGCACCCACGACGTAACCGTACGCGCGCTTAGAGACGCTAATAACCTAGCTGGTTCGGCTGTTCTTCGTCCGGGTGATACGCTCAGTATCCCCGGTCGTTTTGCGTCTACCAACCAAGCTGCTGACGTGGGGGGTAGTTTGCCACGTACCGTGACTGTGGCTAGGGGGGACACGCTATCTGCCATTGCAAGTCGTAATGGCACGTCGGTAACAGCACTCATGTCTGCCAATAGCTTACAGAGCACGCGTATTGAAGCTGGTCAAGTGTTGCGGGTGGTGCCAGGGTCGCAGTTGCAACCTGCCGCAGTGGCCGCAGCAACTCCTACCCCTCCAGCACCATCAACCCCAGCCACAGTTACAGATGGTCTTGTTTGGCCACTTAGTGGCGTTATCACCTCACGCTTTGGCTACCGCCGGTTGCGTATTGGTGGTAGCAACTTTCACACCGGGCTAGATATTGATGGTGAAACAGGCGATCCAATTGTAGCTGCTGCGTCTGGTACGGTGACATTCTCTGGCTGGTACGGTGGTTACGGTAATTTAGTTATCGTGCAGTCAGGCAATATAGAATACTATTACGCGCACGCCTCAACCTTGCTTGTCAATGAGGGTACGCAAGTTCAAGCTGGGCAACGTGTGGCGCTTGTAGGAACTACCGGACGCGTCACCGGATCACATTTGCACTTTGAGATTCGAGTTGACGACCGGCCTATTGACCCACTACCTGTTTTAGAGCGCCGCGCAAGTTTATAGATTTAGACAACAGACAATTTATCTTTTTGTGCGTTTTATTGCACACTACTCGAGGATTTGGGTGGTGTGCTTTTGCGTGACCCGAGATTTATGCAGAAAATAGTGAAGATTTACTTGAGAAAGATACTTCAGACTTAACCTCAAATACTGATGAGAGAGACTGTGATAGCCTAATGGCTCAAACAAGCTCCAACTAAATCCAAAAAGATCAGTTTTGGACATCACTTAGCCACATCAATCAATATGAGCAACGTCCTAAACGGGAATTGAGGTCATCAATTGGATGATTACAAGCCCCGCTGAGGATTTTTTAGACAGCTTCTTAGCTTGATGTGACTACAGACATCATTACTTTGTGAAGATGCTCGAGTAAACTAGATTTTAGCGTTAGATAAATCCGCAAGCATCTGAGTAACTGTGATGAGACATCCTGCCACAAGACAGCCAATGCCTACAAATACGAGTGATATAAATTTAAACCCGTGGCTAGCCCGCTTTGGACTTCGCCAGTTTCGGCCGCATCAAGAAGATATTGTGAGAGCGGCGCTAGTAGGTAAAGATGTGCTGGCTATTTTGCCAACAGGCGCAGGTAAGTCACTTGCCTATCAACTACCTGCGGTCATGCAAGCTGGGCTCACCGTAGTCATCAGCCCGTTGGTGGCACTCATGGACGATCAGGTGGCGGCGTTACAAAGGCTCAAGGTTCCGGCAGCAGCACTGCACAGTCAACTGGATACGAATGCCATTCAAACAATCCAGAGGAGGCTAGCTAGTGCCAACCTCAGCTTGCTCTATGTTGCACCCGAGCGGCTCGAGGGCGACCTCATTCACAGCCTCAAAAAGCAGAACATTACCCGCTTAGTGGTGGATGAAGCCCACTGCATTTCCGAGTGGGGGCATGATTTCCGGCCAAGTTACCGCCGCTTAAGTGCCTTGCGACGCGCCTTAGGAAATCCGCCTGTAACCGCGTTAACGGCCACGGCTACAGCTTACGTTGCAGCAGATATTTGTGAGCAGTTAGCGCTCGCACGCCCCCTGCGCATTACCGCTAACTTCAATCGTCCTAATCTTGCCTATAGCGTGTGGCAAGCTGCTTGCCCGCCCATTAAACGCGAGCTGACCTTGCAAGCTGTGCAGCAGTATCATACGCGCGGGAGTTGCGTGATCTATGCAAGCACCCGACGCGAGGTAGACGCCCTCGCCCGTGAACTTGGCAAATACGTGCCAGAACCTGTGTTGGCGTATCATGCAGGTTTAGACAAAACTTTACGTAAGCGCCGCTTTGATGCGTTTATGACGGGTGAGGCTAGGATCATCGTGGCAACAACAGCCTTTGGTATGGGCGTGGATAAATCCAATGTACGCTTAGTGTTGCACTACCGTATGCCGGCGTCGTTAGCTGCCTACTACCAAGAAGCAGGCCGAGCCGGGCGCGACGGGCAGGCGGCCGCGTGTATTCTTTTGTACACGCCCACAGACCGAGACTGGCACAAGCGCTTTATTGTGCAAGCCATGCCAAGTCCTTTAGATTTGAAACGCGTTTATGTCTACTTGCGCAATACCAACAACTTGCAGCTCGAGTTACCACCTTTGGTTAAGCTCGCTGCGCTATTTAAGTTGCCGCTAGCACGTATGCAAGCTGTACTTGATTGGCTCGAGCAGTATCCACCAGAAACCATGCCGCAGTTTATGCAGCAATCTGAAAAGCAGCGTCACCTGGGTCGTAAGCTAGCACTGCTCGAGGCGATGACTGCTTACGCAACCCGTACAGAAGGTCACCGCCAAGCGTTAGTAGACTACTTTTCAGGTACATTACCTGCGCACAAACGCACAGCAAGTGGCGACGTTGTCTCCCAACTTCGAGGAGAGGCTGCCATTAAGCGACCTTTGACAAGCTCAGAGCAATGGCTTTTGGAGCGTCTGCCCAATATAGAAGGTGCGCCCTTTCTAAATCCTCCTGAGCCACCTGCACTCGATTCTTGGCGAGAAGCAGATATGACACGTGTAGTTGAAGACTGGCAAGCTCGAGGCTGGCTTGACCGCCACTATCAGCCAACACGCTTGGCAAAAACCCACAGTCATACTTTACCAACCAGCAATCGTTAAGCTTGCTGTTGGCGAAAACTTCTAAGGGTGTTATGGTTGTAGTTGGAGACATTGGTGAATCTCGTTGTCATAGGTGACATCCACACTCAACATGAAAAACTTTGGCGCATGTTGCAAGATGCTGGTCTTGCAGATAGTCAACACGCGCCTACTGACAGCTTGCGTGATCCTGATACTAAGCTGATTCTGCTTGGTGATTTGGTGCATGCTAAGAGTCGCCAGCGCTATTCACAACTGGCTGGCGTGCGCCGGTATGATGAACGCAACTCTAAGCACTTAAGTAGTGTAGAAGCTGCCCAAGAAACTATGCTGTGGGAGATTAAAACCTTTGCCGAGGCTGTTCCCGAGGGGCAAGTGACCATTCTTATGGGGAATCACGATTACAACGTCATTACCCCGGAACAAGGTGCACTGCGCAGTGATAACGTCGCCCATTTAGAGTGGCACGAACCGGGGAATAGTCGTTTGAACCCAGACTTGCGTACATGGATTGCCAGTTGGCCGTACGAACAGGTCATTGAAGGTATTCACTTTGCCCACGTGGGACCGCTCGAGGAACACAACCGCTATGACGAAAGCTTTTACCTCGAGAACCGTCGCCGCTGGATCTACGAAGACAAAGACTATTTAGAGGATACCGACTACCGCATCGGCATTTACGGGCACACGCCTGTGCGTGGAGGTGTTAACCTTGCGTCACGGGGGCGCGCCATTTTGCTAGATACCAACGGCTACCGTCACGAAGCGTGTTACCTCACCATCAATATTGAACAACGCCATTATCATATTCGTATGCAAGGGTTGTTTTTTGATGAGCTGGTTCCAAGATGAACCAATAAAAAATATTCTCTAAATAGCTATTGAATTTCATATCTTTGACTTGTAACGGCTCGAGGTAGATAAAACAAGTTGTATTGGATGCTCATAGATCTTCTATTTGTAGCAGAGGCAAGTGATACTGATATAGTCACCGTCATCCAAAACAAATTCGGCTACATCATCTAACCTGGTGATATATTGATTTGCCGTGTGATTGTTATTGATCGCGTCATACATGCATAGCATCTGATGAAATTTTCCTTTCTTTATTGCTCTAGCACCATAATACATATCAGCTAAGCTGCAGCGCATCTTCTAAACCCGCTATTAACTATCTTTAACAGGCTGAAGACGTTCAAGATGATAAGCTCGAGCATGAGTAAAGAAGTCTGCGAATACCGTGTGAGCTTACGAGGTCGCCCGGTTGGCAGCTACCGCCTAACAAGCCTGCGCAAGCACAACACTGTGATACTTGAAGCACAGCTTGATTTGCAAGGCCCTTTGGGGCGCAAAAGTGTGCACCAAAGTAGTACTATCCAGCAGGATTCTTGGGTAAGTTTAGAGTTTGTAGAAACTTACCGAAATGGTGCTGAAACGCGTACATTTGAAGTGATTTTTGATCAGAATACCGGCATGGTGACTGCGCGCCGGGGTAGCCGCGACCAAGCGTCTGTACCCTATATTCAAGCTTACCGCGATCCACTAAGTATTTTTTATGAACTTCGGCAGACGGCTAGTGAGCGTTTGCATATGCCGCTTGTTGGTAAAGATGTTGTGCTCGAGCACGTCAGTGACGTAACGCTCGAGACATCTTTGGGACCAAAACGCGCGCTTGTTTACAGTTGTCAACCCGGTGGGAATTACATCTACATAGAAGACAACCAAGACAGAGCTATCCTCAAACTAAGCCAACGTATGGACGGGCAGATGCTCGAGGCCAGCCTCGTTAAAGTAAGTTATGAAGCAGAATCCCGTACGTCTGAACGTCCCACCCGCAAGCGGCGCACGAGAAGCGGCATGTCACGCCAATCTCGAGTCCAACAAGCTGGCCGGCAGTCGTCGGGTCAGCGTGGTGGTCGTCATCGAGCAAGTCGGTATCAAGATCGCCAACAGCAGGGCAGTCAGCAGCCAGCTAGCCAGCAGCCAGCTAGCCAGCAAGGTGAGCGTAACAGTAGCTCACAACGTAGCAACTCGCGACGCAGTAATTCACAGGGTAGTGGTTCACGAGATAGTGATTCACAGCGCAGTAACTCACAGCGGCGTAACCGTTCAGCGCGTAAACAGGGTAAACAATCCACCAGACGGCGTAACCGCAATAGCCAGCGCCAAGCATCACCTGAAAACACCCAAAACACTGCCTCATCAGAACAACAATCTCAAAAATCATCACAGACAAAGAAACGCAGTGGCACTAGACGTAACAAATCATCACGTCGTCCTAACAGGTCACGAAAAGACAATTCCAAGTCGCGTGAAGATGCTGAGTAGTGATACAGGTTGCTTAATGAACAGATTGACCTCGAGCAACCGCTCGATGGCGCCGTCATTCACCACCATCGCGTAGCGCCAGGAGCGCATGCCGAAGCCCAAGTTGTCCTTGTTCACCAGCATACCCATCTTGCGAGTGAATTCGCCATTGCCGTCGGGGAGCATCTTCACGTGCTGCGCACCGATCGACTTGCCCCACTGGAACATCACGAAGGCGTCATTCACCGAGAGGCAGTAGATGTCGTCGATCCCCTGCTCCTCAAACTGGCCGTAGAGTTCCTCGAAGCGCGGGAGGTGCGTGGACGAGCACGTCGGCGTAAAGGCGCCAGGCAGGGCGAACACTACGATGCGCCGGCCGCCGAAGACTTCCTGAGAGGTGACGTCCTGCCACCGAAACGGATTATCCCCGCCGACGGATTCGTCGCGAACGCGAGTGCGGAACAGGGCCTCAGGAATACGTTGTGGGGTCATGAAGTACGGTCTCCAGTGCATTGGTCAGGTTGGAAAGCGGCGGCGAGCGATGCGATCGACCGCGCGGTCAGGGCGGCGAGTCTACCTGGACCGATCAGGCAATCAATCCACTCGGTGCGCTCGGCGGTGAGACTTGAGATGGGTGAAGCGGTCGGGTGCCTGTGAGGCGCCAGCTTGGGGGCGATCCCGCGGTGGCTTGACGTATCGCAGGAGCATTTCATCGAGCGTGCCCTGGGGGCGATGCTCCTCGCCGTCGTGAGCGCTTGCAATGGTGAACACGTAAGCGATCACGACGGCGACGAGTGCCATCGCCGACAAGAGCACCTCGGCCCAGGCAGGGCCGATCGAGCCCGTGGGCAGTGGCGAGGCCGTCGCGTGTGCACTGCAAGCATAGAGGGATGCCAGCGCGAGCCCACAGGCGCGCGGGACGTGCTGGCGAGCGAGATCCGGCAGGGTGGTCAGTGGCATTGGGACGCCTCTCGAGCGAAGTTGGCGGCGGCGAGTCGCACGCGCGCCACGACGCGTTCGCCGCGTGAGCGGTCCTTGGCCGGGAGGGCGCGTTGGTAGTGGACAAACTCTCGCAGGGCGGGGTTGAGCTGGTGGTAGCACGCGGTGCGGAAGGCCAGTGTGCCCGCGACCGTGTCGGTGTCGCACACTACCGCCAGCAAGCGTTCCAGCCCTGACAGACAGCAGTTGCTCCCGGCGACACGGTCACCGGTTCTTGTGAGCAATTCCGCTAGGTTGGCGTGGGCGACCATCAATATGGGGGCAGCGTCTGTCCAGCCTGACCCGGTCGTGGCCGCTTCGAACAGTGATTCAGCCTCGTGAATGGCCTCGATGTAATGAGCGCGCGCAGCGACGTAGTCGCCATCGGCGAATGCCGAGTTGGCAATTCGCGTGAGTTGCTTCCAATGCGTGTCAGGTGAGCTCTCAGCGCTACCTCCCGCCGCCGATCGCAAGCGCATTGCGTAGGGGATCATCCGACGAACGCCCGCTCGATCACGAAATCGCCGGCCAGCCCCTGGTTGGGGGAGATCTCGAAGCCGAGCGCCTCCAAGGCGGCTTGCGTATCGCGCAGCATAGGCAGGCTTCCGCACAACATCGCTCGGTCTTTGGCCCGATCGAGTGGTCCGAGTCCCAAGTGGCGGGTGAGGGTGCCGCTGGCGATCAGTTCCGGGATTCGCTGCCCGAGAACGAAGGGTTCTCGGGTGACCACCGGGAGATAGCGCAGTTGCTCGCGCGCCATCTCCCCCAGGTAGGGATCCTGCTGCAGCTCACGAGTGAGCAGTTCCCGGTAAGCGAGGTCTACGCAGCGACGCACGCAGTGCACGAGGATGACTTGCTCGAAGCGATCGTACGTTTCGAGGTCACGTACCGTGCTCAGGTACGGCGCAAGCCCGGTGCCGGTAGCAAGCAGAAACAGGCGCTTGCCCGGCTTAATGTCGTCGAGGACGAGCGTGCCCACGGGTTTCGTGCTTAGGAGCACGTGATCGCCCTCGTGAAGATGCTGGAGGCGTGAGGTGAGGGCGCCATCGTCGATCTTGATCGAGAAGAACTCGAGGTGTTCCTCGTAGTTCGGGCTGGCGATGCTGTAGGCGCGCATCACCGGCTTCGACTCAACCTCCGTGGCGGGCAATCCCACCATGACGAACTGCCCGTTCCGGAAGCGGAATCCCGGGTCTCGGGTGACGCGAAAGCTGAACAACCGGTCGTTCCAGTGATGCACGCTCAGGACTTGCTGGCAGGGGAACGGGCTGGGCGGAACGGGCGTGGCCCGCCTTTCGGCCGTGATGATCATTGGCGGTTGAGGCTCCGGGTGATTCCCATAACTGACCGGACCAGGCTCGCTCACTCATCCGCGAATGTCAATCATTCTCATTTGCGTTTGTGGCGGCAACATGACCCGTTTGGCGGCGTTCGATTTGAGCCGTGACAGTTGTTGCGAATGAAATGCATTCCCGTATACCCTTTTCGCGTCGGACGTTCTCCGACGCCTCTCGTCCGGCTATTTGAGGTACTCCGCCGTGCCGACGGCCGCCGCCTTCTGTTTGCTCTATACGGCTTGCGCAGGCTGGTTCCATGCCGCTGAGCGCCGCACCGCATTCGCTGCCTGCCGGCGCCACGCGGGTGCTCGTTGGCTCCTGCGGGGCGCAAGCTGGGTATTCGCGGTTGGGGCGTTGTTGGCGCTCCGGGCGGCCGTGGGTTTGGAGCGGGCGTTGCCGGTATGGCTGGTGTTGCTCACCCTCGCAGGTATCTCGAGTCTGCTGGTAACGGCCTTGGCGCCAAGGCGCCATGTGGTCAGCGCTGTCGTGGTCTACGCGGTGGGACTTCTCCTGATGGGCTGGATGGCGAGTCCTCTCTCCGGGGGAGCACTCGTGTGAGCGCGATCACTTGGGCGATCGGCGGTGTGGTCGTGGCGGGCTTGGGCGCTGCCACCTGGCGTGCTCCACGGCTCACGAGTGCGCTGCTGTGGTCCTTGGTCAGCGCCGTACTGGTCAGCGCGGCACTCATTCTGGTGGTGCCAGGGGCCTTCCGCGACAAGGTGTTCTGGTTCGCCATGCTGCTGCCGTTCGTCTGGGTGGCCATGCAGTTCTGGCTGTACTGGGACAAGCATCGTTGGCGCGTCACGCTGGCTCTGTTCGGGCTGGCGACGGTGAGTGCCGCGATCGTGTTTCTTAGTCCTTCCCCCGTATAACGCAAGGGCGCGTTGGCGTCCGTCGCTCGAGGATCGTCTCCATGGATCGCGCCCGCCACTTACGTGTCTTCGATCTGCATTCCTGGACCGGTGTCGTCCTCGGCTTGTTCGTGTTCGTGGTCTCCTTCACGGGGTGTATCGCCCTGTTCGCAGATGAGATTCACACCTGGGAGGACCCCGCGCGGCGCCTGGCGGTGCCTGAGCGCCCGGTGCCCATCCAGCCTGAGCTGAACAAGTTCTTAGGCGAGGCGCGAGAGGGAGATCGAGAGCTGCAGTTCGTTGGCCTCTGGGCGCCGAGCGTATACGAGCCCTACTACTACGCATCGGTGGCCGTGCGCGATCAGGATCGCCAGAACGAGTTGTTGGAGCGCCGGTGGAATGCCGCTACCGGCGAGGTGCTTGCGCCGCACGGTGGTGGTTTGTCCGAGTGGATGCTGGATTTCCATCGCGATTTGATGTGGCCTGAGGCCCTTGGCGGGCGTCAGATTGGTCGTTTCCTGGTGGGGTTGGCGGGCATCATCCTGCTGCTGTCCATCGTGAGCGGCGTAGTGCTTCACAGCAAGATCCTCAAGGAGCTGTTCGCCCTGCGTTACCAGCGCCAGGTGCGCTTGATCTGGCAGGATAGCCACAAGGTGGCCGGCCTGTGGGGCTTACCCTTTTACCTGATGATATCGTTCACCGGCGCATTCCTTGGTGTGATCACCCTGGTGCTGCCGGTGATGGCGTTCATGGTGGTCAAGGGTGATAGCGATAAGTTGATCGATTCGATGGGCTTCGGCACACCAGCGCCGAGTGGAATCGAGTCGCCGATGGTGCCCGTCGACGAGCTACTGGCGCGCGTCGATCCTGCCACGGGCGCGCTTCCAGAGGCGATTTTCGTCTCTGGCTGGGGCAACGATAACGCGACCGCGCAGCTTCAGTACCCGGCGGATACCGAGCTGCTGAGCTCTGAGCCGATCACGGTGAGCATGGCGAGCGGCGAGCGGGTGCCCGCGCTCGTCACCGATGATCGGTCGGCCGCTTACCGCACCTTTGGCGCGATCGCGCCGCTTCACTACGCCACCTACGGCGGCCTGTCGCTCAAGTACCTCTACGCGTTGCTAGGGCTCTCGCTAGCGCTCATCTCGGCGCTCGGCAACGTGATGTGGATCGAGCGCAGGCTGCACGGTCAGGAAGGCGCTCGCTCTGCCACCTTCTATCGGCGCTTGGGCGCGCTCACGGTTGGGGTCACC
>JBCCBI010000015.1:0-25297 GCA_039034155.1 Deinococcota bacterium
ATTACCTCACGGCTGTCGCTACCAGCACTGTTGGTAGCAGTCAGGGTATACGTTGTGGTTTCAGTTGGACTAACTTCTAGAGGACTTGTTAGGGCAACATCAGCAGGGAGGGAGGGCTCGAGCGTCAACGTCATTGGCTCACTACCACTAACATCCCAGCTCAAGGTACTACTTTCCCCTTCGTTGATCTCTTCAGGATTTGCTCGCAAGGTAAGTTCTGGAGCTTCTGTTTCATCCCCGGAACACGCGGCTAATCCAACAACAATCACAAATCCTACAAGCACGTAAAACTTACGAAGCTTCATAGAATCTCTCCTTAAAATTTAAGTTGTGACAACGTTACACAACGTTAGTTTGGAATCATGGGAGGCTGTGTTATTAGCTCAAACGTCTGTTTTAGACGTATTTGTTACCAAGTTTGAGCTAACCCCTTACACATCACCTCATAACGATGACGCTCAATGCTAGATAATCTAAACTTTAGCTATGTTCCCCTGAACGCACCCTGAACATCCTCGTAACATCACTTACAATTTGTTCAGGGTGTTCATGGATACGCGACTGTATTCCTAATTACTAATCTAAGCGTTTAGGGTTAGATTGTGTGACCGTCTTATACGAAGGTCTTCATTAAGCTACTACATGGTTTACACAAACAGAAGAGTTGTTAAATTTTTGTAAAGAGACGTGCGCAAATGGTTACTTTTTGCGCCTAAGCCCAGTACTCCACATGTTGTTTGAGGTTATTTTGACCTCTTTGAATACGGCAATGTTATCGGTAGATACCCATTCACTTGACAGCATGTATACAAAGCTGTTATTTTGGAATCGATTCCAAAATCAAGAAATCCAGTTTCGTTTTACTCGAGATATCTATATGTCTACAAAGCGGTACACAATTCAAGACATAGCTCGTCAAGCTGATGTCGGCGTTGGTACGGTGTCACGTGTGCTAAATAACGACATCAGTGTGAGGCCGGCAACTAGGGCTAAAGTTCAAGCTGTTATTCAAGCTATGGACTATCAACCTAGTTTTGTGGCGCGGTCATTACGCACGCAAAAGTCCAACACGTTTGGGTTTATTGCCGATGCAGTTACGACTACACCTTTTGCTGTAAACATAGTTAAAGGCGCGCAAGATACCGCTTGGGAACGCGGTAAGTTGCTACTTATTGTCGATGCCGACAACAATCCTGAAATGCGCGAGCGAGCCCTGGAAAGCATGCTCGAGCGCAACGTCGAAGGCATCATCTACGCAGCTATGTTTCATCAAGAAGTTACTTTGTCTGAGGCCTTTGGCACCGTGCCCACCGTCCTAGTGGATTGTTACACAGCAGATAATCGTTTTACCGCCAGTATCCCAGATGAAGTCCAAGCAGGGAGAGATGCAACACGTGAACTCCTTAGTAAGGGGCATTCGCGTGTTGCTATCATTTTAAATGCTTCTCTAGATTCTCCTTATCCGGCTGCAGCCGGGCGCTACCAAGGTTACTGCGAGGCTTTTGAGGAAGTTAACCTTCAACCCACTCCTGAACTTGTCCAAACTGGTGATGGCGATGCAGCGTCTGCGTTTGCATGCACGCTCACACTCATGGCACTCGCCGAGCCTCCCACAGCTATTTTTTGCTGTACGGATCGCATGGCCATGGGCACGTATGGCGCACTCCGCAGTTTGGGATTAACAATTCCGAACGATGTTTCAGTCATAGGGTTTGACAATCAAACGGTTATCGCTGAACAACTTTACCCGCCGCTTTCAACTATGGCACTACCTCACGAGGCTATGGGGCGCTGGGCGGTTGAGCAGTTGCTCGAGCACCCTACCCCACCACCAATCAACCACGTGTTCCCTTGTCCGTTTATTGCTCGAGCGTCCATCAAATCACTCAAAACGTAAATTGTTCGTACTCACAAACCCATCCAACCCCCTTTGAGCCGTTTTGGAATCCTTTCCAAGTGCTACATACATTCAATTCACAACATAATTAAGGAGGTAAATCTAAGTCCATCACATCACACGTTGATCTAGCACGCCCTCATCCAATTCAATATTTGTTTCTAGGAGGAACACAGTGACAAAACTCATCTACTTTTTAAGTGTTTTACTCATCTGTAGTACCGTCAGCGCCCAAACCGAGCTAAGCCTGTGGTATCACGGCGCAGGCAACTCTGCGGAACGCGATACGCTACTTATGATTATTGACGACTTTAATGGCTCACAAAGCGACTGGAACGTTGTTCTTGAAGAATTTCCGCAAGCCTCTTACAACGAGTCCATCGTGGCTGCAGCGCTATCGGGTGACTTGCCAGATATTATCGACGTCGACGGTCCCGTCATGCCTAACTGGGCGTGGTCAGGTTACATGCAACCCCTTGACATAGACGAAGACCTGCTTGCCAACTTTTTACCCGGTGCTATTGGTACGTGGGAGGGTGAGGTCTATTCTGTAGGTTTATGGGATGCCGCCAAAGCCATCTTCGCCCGGCGCTCTGTGCTAAAAGCTAATGACATTCGCATTCCTACGCTAGATAATCCGTGGACCTTAGACGAGTTTGACGCTGCCATTGAAAACCTGCAAGCCACCGGCGACTTTGACTTTGCCTTTGACCCCGGCATGGCTTGGACAGGCGAATGGTATCCCTATGCGTTTTCACCCTTTTTACAGAGTTTTGGTGCTGACCTCATTGACCGCGACACCTATACCTCAGCGGAAGGTGTCCTCAATAGTGACGAAGCCATTGCCTTTGGTGAATGGTGGCAAAGTCTGTTTGAACGCGACCTAGCGCCAGGTACGTCTCAAGACGGCGCTGACCGCGAAACGGGCTTTATAGATGGCCGCTACGCCCTACAGTGGAATGGTAACTGGGCAGCGTTACCCGCGCTGGACGCGTTTGGGGATGACATGTTGTTTTTGCCTGCGCCAGATTTTGGCAGCGGCCCCACCATCGGTGCAGCGTCGTGGCAATTTGGCATTGCAGCCACTAGCGAATACCCAGACGGCGCACGTGCGTTTATTGAACACGCGTTACAACCCGAGTATCTTGCGGCATTTTCACAAGCCACGGGACTTGTGCCTGCCACACCAGAAGCAGCCGCAGCAACCGAAAACTATGCTGAAGATGGTCCTTTAGCGGTCTTTTTTGAACTAAGTGAAGCCCAAGCGCTCATTCGCCCGCCCACACCCGGCTACGTGGTCATGGCCCTCGTGTTTGAAAAAGCCATGGCAGATATTGCCAACGGCGCAGATGTGATTGATACCTTGGATGCCGCTGTAGATGAAATTGAAACGGATATCGAAAACAACGGTGGATACGGGTTTTAAGCATTTGTATTTAGAATCTCGAGGCAGTTGATGCGTTCATTAGCATCTTGCCACCTTGCTGATACCTTTACAAAACATCAATTTCTCTGGATGATGTTGACGCTTCATCTTTGATATTTGATGTTGACGCTTCATCTTTGATATTTGACATGTGCCCACGTGTATGAAGTTTGACAGCGTGCGTGGGCACATCTACCTCAACCTCTTGACTTAAAATTTATCTTGCGTACACACGCTATTTTACTGTTTTGCGATATCTTAATCTTCCTATTTTTAGCAACATCACGATTCGCTGATACATGTACCTATCTGATGTTCTCTCCCCTTCACCCTTTCATAAATTACGATAGCAATGCCTGAGACGCCTGTAACAACATCTTGTGTGATTGCTATTTCTATCACAAGGTAGCTATTAACCTCAACAACATCACGTCTCGAGCAAGTCACACAAGCGTCACAAGGAGGCGGCGCACTATGTCTTATGCAAGTAGTTCAGCTACAACACCTCGTTCCCAGCCCACAGGCGTGTTGCATTACCGCAGCAGAGAAGCCCTGACGGGTTGGCTTATGGCGCTTCCTGTAATTATTTTGCTGTTTACCTTTTTGGTACTGCCCTTTTTGTTTGCGTTTGGCTTTTCACTGACTAATCAGCGGCTTATTTCACCCAACCCTACCGAGTTTGTCGGACTGCGCAACTATCAGCGGCTACTCACCATTAGGACGCTGACGCTCGAGCCAGAACGCGACGACGCAGGCAATATTCTGCGAGATGACGACGGCACCATTCAATACGCGCGCTTGCGTAACTTCACCCGCAACAACCCTGACTACCTCCAACTAGACGGTCTCCGTGAGTGGCAATCATGGCAACAAGGCAACAACCGCGTCTATTTACTTGCCAGTGACACCGTCTTTTTACGCGCGCTGGTGAATACCTTTTTATTTGTGATTATTGTTGCACCCCTGCAAGCTGGGTGTGCGCTGCTGCTGGCGTTACTCATCAATCAACCCCTACGGGGCGTCAATATATTTCGGGCCATTTATTTTATGCCCGTTGTTATTTCCATGGTGGTGGTGGGCGTCTTGTGGAGTTTTATTTATGACGGGCAAGACGGCCTCTTAAACACGCTACTTAGCACCATGACCTTTGGCGCGTTTGAAGGTGCAGATTGGCTGGGCAACCCGCGCACAGCACTACCTGCCATTATGGCGATGTCCATCTGGCAAGGTGTTGGCTTTCATATGGTCATCTGGCTGTCAGGCTTGCAGACGATACCCTTTGTGCTCTACGAAGCAGCCTCTATTTCTGGGGCGAGCGCGCTACAAAAGTTTCGCTATGTCACCTGGCCCGGTCTGCGCAACACGGCAGTACTTATTTTGATTGTCATCACCATGCAAGCGTTCGCACTGTTTACGCAAATTGATGTGATGACGCGGGGCGGCCCGCTTGATGCCACCCAGTCAATTGTCTTTCAAGCCGTACAACGCGGTTTTGAAAAGCAGGACATTGCCGGGGGTTCAGCTATTTCTGTCATTCTCTTTGTGTTAGTGCTTATGGTGTCGGTCGTTCAGCGTTACCTAACGAGGGAAAAATCATGAAAGCGGAAACCGTCCAAGGTCGTTTTGGCACCCTAAGTAAAGTAGGCATTTACGTCCTCTTGCTCTTTTTTGCGTTCATATTTATTTTTCCTGTCGTGCTGATGCTGGTGTCGTCGTTCAAACCTGACTTACAACTTTTGCGGGATACAGCGTCGTTTAGAGCGTTTTTGCCTGTTGGTGACTTATCGCTAAATAATTACAGTGAGGCCTTTGAGCGTGCGCCCATTGGCAGGTTTGTGTTTAACTCGGTATTTGTCACGCTGGTAACGCTAGCCCTCGCGTTGTTTTTTAACTCGCTGGCAGGGTTTGCATTTGCCATCTTGCGCTGGCCGGGCAAAAGTATCATTCTGTCGATTATTATTGCCACCTTTGTCATCCCGTTTGAGACCATTGCCGTGCCACTTTTGCTTATTGTCAATACGCTACCGTGGATTAGCGCAGAAGGCATCACTCAAGGTTGGTTAAACAGCTACCACGTGCAGATTATTCCCTTTATTGCCGACGCGTTAACCATCTTTTTGTTTGTGCAATACTTCAAAGATTTACCCCATGAACTTGTGGAGGCCGCCCGCATTGACGGGGCCAGCTGGTTTCAAATTTATGCGCGGGTCATTATACCTATTTCCGGTCCGGTGATTGCCACCGCAGCCATCCTCAAGTTTTTGGTCATGTACAACCAATACCTGTGGCCGCTTATGGTGACCCGCTCCGAGGAGTTTCGCCCGGTCATGGTAGGCTTGCAATATTTTTTTCAGCTCAATACCGCTTGGGGTGAGTTAATGGCGTATTTATCAATTATCACAGTTCCTGTCATCATCTTTTACTCAGTACTACAACGTGCGTTTATTGAGAGTGTGGCGTCGTCTGGTGTGAAAGGCTAACTTGTGACAACAGCAAGCTTGCCACAAACCACTTGGCAGTCCATCCGGGTTGCGCCTAAAACAAGCCGCCTCGAGCAGCGCCCACTACCTCAACTTGGCGCTAACGACGTGCTTATTCGAGTACGCGTGTGTGGCGTGTGCGCGTCTGAAGTCTACCCTTGGGTGCACGCACCTGACCCCAAAGCTTTTGGTCACGAAGTTGTGGGGGAGGTTGTCGCCGTAGGCTCAGAAGTCGTGGGTTTTGAACCTCCTATGCGCGTTACCGGCCTTGTGTTTAACGGTTTTGCTGAGTACACAGTGGCACCTGCTACGCACCTTACCCCCGTTCCTGAAAGCCTATCTGACGAAGCTGCACTGGGTGAACCTCTTTCCTGTGTCATCAGCGGTATGCGCAATACAGGTATTGAACTTGGCGACCAAATTGCTCTTGTTGGTGCCGGGTTTATGGGCTTATTGACCTTACAAGCTGCCAACCTGAAAGGGCCAGGTGAGGTTATTGCGATTGACAACCGCCCCGAGGCGCTCGAGCGTGCCCTCACTTATGGTGCAACTCAGCTACTTGCCCCAGCAGACGTTGCCGCGCCATTGTGTTTAGATGCGTGGGAAGACGTTCCCCTAGGCTACGGCTTAAACGTAGTTATTGAAGCTGCTGGTAACCCGCATGCTCTGGCACTAGCTGGGCGCATGGTGCAAGCCCACGGTATTTTGGCCATTGTAGGGTTTCACCAAGGTGAACCTGTGCCTATTGATATGGAAATGTGGAACTGGAAAGCCATTCGCGTTGTCAACGCGCACGAGCGGCGGCACGATTATCAAATGGACTGCATGGCTAGGGGTTTGCGCTTAGTTGAGGTAGGCAAGTTACAGCTTGCGTCCCTGATAACACACAGCTTTTCACTAGAAGAGGTTGACGCGGCTTTTAATACTCTGCTGAACAAACCCGCCGACTTTATCAAAGCCATCATCAAAGTATCAGACTAATTTGAGTACCAAACCAAGGGAGTTTATGAGCAACCTGCACCTCGAGGATTGGGCTGCAAGCGCTGCAACTGCGCGTCAGCGTCTTGCGGATGATTTACACCGTCCCCACTATCACGTCACGGCCCCTTCAGGCTGGCTCAACGATCCTAATGGGCTTATTTACTGGCAGGGGCAATATCATCTTTTTTACCAGCACAATCCGCACAAAGCTGCGTGGGGGCCGCCCCACTGGGGGCATATTGTGAGTGATAATTTGGTGACGTGGCAAGATTGTCCCGTTGCCCTCACCCCAGATATGATGCCTAGCGAAGCAGGTGGCTGTTGGTCGGGTTGCATGGTAGATGACAACGGCACGCCAACCATCGTTTACACGGGCGTTGCCGACCATTCGCAAGGTGAGCAGCAAACCTGTTTGGCGTTCGGCAGCAATGACCTAGTAAGTTGGCACAAACACCCTCAAAATCCTGTTGTGAAGCGCCCTGACGGCCTCAGCATCACCCAAAACGCCTACCGCGACCCATTTGTGTGGCGCGAAGGTGACATATGGTATCAGGTCATTGGCACGTCCATAGCTGAGCGCGGGCAAGCACTGCTTTACAGCTCTCCGGATTTAGTTAGCTGGACTCACCTCAACTTGCTTGTGCCAGAAGACATTCGTGACACCTGGCAAGATGAAGGTCACACCTGGGAGTGCCCCAACTTTTTTGCACTTGGAAACAAACACGTGCTTATTGTGTCGTTATCTGGCGTGTGTTTGCAGTATCCGGTTGCATTTGTGGGTGAGTACCGTGACCAGCAGTTTTACCCTGAAACCATGCAACGCCTTGACTGGGGCTATCACTGTTTTTATGCTCCCCTCACGATGAAAGATGGCAATAGGCAAGATGATTATGGACGTCGTCTCATGTGGGGTTGGTTGCAAGAGCAGCGCAGTGAGGCGAAGCAATTAGTAGCGGGGTGGTCTGGGGTGATGTCGCTACCGCGCGTGTTAACGCTCGAGAATAACAAACTTATAAGTCAACCTGCTGACGAGCTAAAAGCGTTGCGCGGTGAGCATTACTGCTATGAAAATATTGAGCTAACTGACGGCTTACGTGATTTAGAACTAACTGGCAGCGCGCTCGAGCTTCATCTCACATTACGTTTTGGCAAAGCTAAAGAAGTTGGTCTTGTCCTCGCTCTTGATGCCAACCATCATGATGGACTTTATCTTATTTACAACCGTGAGCAAGCCAAGTTGCGCCTTGAAACGAGCAATGCTCAACAGGAAAAAGGGATGTGGTCAGCACCTTATGAATGTCCGCTCGAATTAGACGACACGCTCGAGCTACACGTTTTTTTAGACGGGTCTACAGTGGAGGTTTTCGCCTACGGACACAGCCTAACAAGCCGCGTTTATCCTGACAGTGGGAGTCAGGGTGTTGCTCTATATGCAGATGGCGAAGCATATTTGGAGAGGCTCGAGGCATGGTCGTTGAAAGACATCTGGGTCGCTTAAAAACATCTGGGTCAACCACTAGACAGCATCGGGCTTTGGGATTGTCTACTCTAAATGACAGAGGTAACGCCCATGAAACAGCTTGTAAGATTTGTGCTCGTCCTATCAAGTTTAGGATTCCTCGTCTCACACGCACAAGATGCCGTCAGCAAACATCATAACGCTCATATCAACCAGCGCGATGCCAACGTGCCTGACTTGCCTTTTGAAGATAACCCTGACCCCTCACTCTGCGGCATTCCCCAACCTTGGGGAGATGACGACCCAGCTTGGCTCACCGGCTACTACGAAGGTGAGCTGATTCAGGCTGATGTTTTTTTGTACGACAGTCATTTGCGCCGCAGCATTGTGGGCAGTGCGCCTAGCGGGAGTGAACTGGAAATATTGTTGTATCAGGTAAATCCTAGCCTCAACTATTACCTTGTGCGCACTGTGGGTCTAGAGGATGATGTGCAAGGTTGGGTGCCAGCGCCGTTTGTAGAGTTTGAGGCGGAAAATTAGTGCTGTTGGAATAGTGCAATATAAAAGCCCCGAGCACTAATCTCGAGGCTTTTTTGATGCTTATAGCTATATTCGAATCAGCACATACTAGTCAAGTAGCTCAAAACTAGCTTGCTTAGGATTGCCTGTTGTGTCATCTTCGGCAACAGCATAGTTGTTATCGTCTTCTTCATCTACAAGTGCAAGTACAAGTGTTTCTGCAGGCTCAATTAAGCCGTCATCTAGCGCAGTTATATTAACGTTGATGGTGGCTTGACCTGCAGGGAAGACAACCTCATATTGACTGTCTGACAGTGGTGTTGTAGGTGCCAGCAAAATGTCTGCGGCGTTCACAGTTGAGCTTTCTGCTAATTCCAAAATGACACGTAAAGCTAAGGCGAGGTTGGTACTGTCGCGCTCGAGCATCAACACCTGGGTATCATCTTCTAACAAGGGTGCGTCTTCAGGTGCGTTTACAAAACCTACCACATTATCTGCTGCGCTTACCTCGACTCGCCTAGTCACTTGTGCAAGGCCATCAGACACAGTTAAGCGAAAAACATAAATGCCTTCTCGAGCAGGTCTAAAGGTGGCTGTATCCTCAGTAGGGTTATTGATAGAGATGGTGCTTAGGAGTGGTTGCGTAATCACTTCCCAAAGCACGGTAAAGGCGTCGCCATCTGGATCTGTGATGTCAGCACTGAGTTCAACGCCTTGCCCATCTAACAACACAGCTTGATCGTTTAGATTGTTGATGGTTGGCGGGTTGTTGAAGAAGTCATCATCAAAGGGTATTGACAAACTGATATTTTCTTCAATAACAACCCCACGGCGCACTTCGTAGCGATTACCATTAACATTATTGCCTACTAAGCCAAAAAACTCGTCGTTTTGATCTTCGCCATAGAAAATATAGTCTTCTTCATCAGCAGGAATAAAGATTTCGTAAAACCCGCCAGCATCAGCTTGAGCAATGTTAAATGATGCCTGCTCATCATCTAGTGCCATGATGACGGTTGAGTTGCCACTTTCATCTCCTGAACGCGCAAATGTACGCCCAGAAATATAGGCCATTCTGCCCGTTAAGCGTCCCAAGTCAATTTGTTCAGGACCGTCTTGTTGCAAGGACAGTTCAGCGACCGACATGGCGCTTGCCGTAGCACTGCCTTCAAATTGATAACTTGGCGTGAGCGGGAAACGCCGTTTGTCGTTGTCGTAGTAGCCAACATCGGTAAAGAACAAGCTAGCGTTGAGGTTCTCGAGGGCGTTGCGCACGACCCGTAGTTGTACGTTACCTTGAGGGTCAATAGGCGCACTGCCGACCAAGCGGTTGCGCGCTACCATGTTGCCGTCATCATCTTCTTCGGTGATGGTTTCAAGCAGGAGGGCAATGCCAAAGTCGTACAGGGCGGCCTCACCCAAAGCAAGGTCGGGGCTAGCGTTAGGCGGGGTGGTGAAGGGATTACACGACTCACTCAACCAGTTGATGGTGGCATTTACGTTGGTCTCAACTACGTTGGGGTTGCCGCAGAACGCATAGCTACCGTCCATAAACTCAGGTGCATCGTCCATGGCTAAGATGGCATCTTGCACGGCACCATCTGGCAGGTCTTCAGCCATAACATTGGTGGAGGTAACTGCTGTTCGGGATGCTAAGTTGGCCGTGAGTTCGTTGAACTGAAAGCGTCCGGTGTTGAGGGGCGTCTCGTTGCCTGCTAGCTCGGCTGAAAAACGGTAGAGGGTTTGACCGCTGGCAACGGTGCGTTGCTGCTGCAGAGTTTGGTACTCGAGCAAGCCCTTACACACCCAACCACCCTGACCGTCTGGTTCAGCTAGCAGTAGCGCTACATCTTGCTCAACGGGTACGTTTAGGTCAAAACGCAAACGGCTGTTGTCGTCATCTTCTGTGATTCGGTTGAGGGGGCTTGCTGCCACCACATCACCTTCGCTGGTGACAGCGACAATAAACTCGCTGACAAAGTTAAACAGACGGGTGGCACCGGTGGCGTCTTCGTCTTCGGGTTGGTCAGCTTGCAGTAGACCTAACACAGCTTTGTTAAAGCCACGAATTGCGGGGACGTCAGCAGCAACGCCCAAGCTAGCGTCCACTTTGGCAATAGCTGCGTTGAGGCGGTTTAGGCTGGCGCGTTTGGGTTTAGGACCGTCATCGGTCATAATTACAATGACGTTGCGCGACTGCTCATCAACAAACCCGCCCACCAGCACGGTATCTGTTGTATCAGGATCAGGCGAGGCTGTCACAGTCACACTTTGACTTGCGCCACTAGCTAGGCTAAGACGTGCTGTAAAAGTTCCGCTCTGAGTATACGTGTGGCTAGCTTGTTGACTGCTCCTGCAATCGCCAAAGTTTTGTAAAGCGCTACCATCGCCTACGTCTAACGTACACGCAACCGCTTCAGAAGCGGCAATACTCCACGTAAAGGTTGTTTCTAAAGGAACAGTTCCGGTATTTGGAGTAACGTTAAAACTCGTCACGCTTGGTAGACCACTGACGGTCACAGTAGCTTGGGCAGTTTGACCACTGGCTAGCTCGAGCACCGCCGTATACTCACCTACTTGGCTGTAGGTATAATTTACTTGCTGACTGCTCGTACAATCCTCAAAACGCTGCATCTCGCTGCCGTCACCTGGGTTGAGGCTACACCCCGCCGGCCCGTCACCAGCTAGTTGCCACGCAAAGGCAACTGCCAGCGGCGCAGGCCCGGCTGGTGGCGTTGCCGTAAAGCTTTCTATCGTTATGGTAGGCACGTCTGTTACGGTGATGGTCACGCGTTCGCTCGAGCTACCTTCAGCATTCGTAGCCGTCAAGGTATACGTTGTTGTCTCTGTAGGTGATACCGTAAGTGGGCTAACTAGGTCAACGCCAACATCTGGTTCAAGGCTTAGTGTGATGGGTTCCACTCCACTAACTTGCCAAGTTAACGTGCTCGAGCCGCCAAAGCTAATCGTTATAGGTTCAGCAGATAAATTGATAGTTGGGCCGTCACTACCACCACCATCCGTACAAGCTAATAACGTGCCTAAGATAATGAGAGCTAGGATAAAACTTAACTTGCGAACAGATACCACGAATAAACTCCTTCCAGATAATGTGGTGCTAAGGATCAAGATTCTCAGTTCACATTTTTTAGTTCATAGCAAACTCTTATATCACCCCCATTTACACAGTTCTACCTTTTTAGAAAAACGCGTTTAAACGTCCTGAAACCAAAACTAGCGGCAAATTGAACGTTCTAACATTAGGACAACACACTACTGATACATGCCAAATATCACTTTGACAGTAACAGTGCTTTATTTTAATGACGGCAGTGCCCCGAGTATCAACACACTATCTAATTCGCGGCAAGCAGACCGATAAACTCTAATTTGAGACGTTCATCATCATCTCATGTAAAATTATACAAGCGTGTAAATTGGAATTATTAGCTGAACCTCTTCAGACTTAAGAAAGAAGGCTTATGTGAAATGCACTATTAGTTGTGTTTGTGGGTTAGTGATACTCGTTTTATTAGCAGCCTGCTCGAGCACCCCTACAACCACTACAAACCAGCCGCCAGTAGCCTCATTTACGCTCTTTTTAGGGGCAAGTACAAATGCACTCGAGGTCACGGTTAACGCCAGCACGTCCACAGATAGGGACGGCATTATTGCAAGTTACGTGTGGGACTTTGGTGATGGCAGCACTGCAAGTGGCGTGACAGCCACCCACACCTACAGTGATGCAGGTGCCTACACCATCACGCTAACGGTGACCGACAATGACGGTAGCACCAATCAACTACGCCAAGCGTTTAACTTGATTGTGCCAAGTCCACCTGCCGACGGTGTACCAACAGCATCGTTTACACTTTCGTTCAATACAGGGCAAGACGCGCTCGAGGTTAGCGTAGACGCCAGCACATCTGCAGATGCTGACGGCAACATCATCAACTATGCGTGGGATTTTGGTGACGGCAGCACAACCAGCGGCGTGACCGCAACCCACACCTACAGTGACGCAGGCCGCTACGTCATCACCTTGACTATCACAGATGATGCAGGAAACATAAGTCAAGTGAGCCGCATCTTAAATTTGGTGAGTCCGCCAGAACCCACCAACCGCCCACCTATTGCGTTGATTGTGGCCACGCCAAGCATTGTTGGCATTCCGCTGACGGTCAGGTTTGACGCAACAAACTCGCTTGACTTTGACGGTACTGTGGTCGGTTACACGTGGGACTTTGGTGACGGGCAAACGGCGACAGGCGCTACCGTTGACCACACCTTTGCAAGTGAGGGTAGTTATGTCATTGAGTTGGAAGTTACCGATGATGATGGTGATACAGGCCGCTCGAGCTTACGCCTTAACCTCATCGACCTAGATCCACCCAACCCACCCGATGTTCCTACCAACCAGGCACCAGGGGCTACGTTTACAGCCTCCCCAGCAAATGGCACCCGCCCGTTAGAGGTCACCTTTGATGCCAGTGCGTCTACCGATAGTGACGGCACAATTGTAAGTTACGACTGGGATTTTGGCGATGCCAGTGGAAGTGCAAGTGCTACGGGTATCACCACAAGCTACACGTTTGACGCTGCTGGCACCTACGCAGTTACCCTCACCGTAACCGATGATGATGGTGCTAGTGCTAGCAACAGTCAAACCGTCGTTGTAAGCGAGCCCGTTGCTGATAACCAAGCCCCTGAAGCACTGTTTACAAGCACCCCAAACACAGGTCAAGCACCGCTAACCGTCATGTTTAATGCCAGCGCGTCTACCGATGAAGATGGCAGCATTACCCGCTACGAGTGGCTTCTGGGAGATGGCATAAGCCGCACAGGTAGGACGCTTGAATACACCTACGACAGCCCCGGCAGTTACACCGTCACCTTGACCGTCACCGATGACGACAATGCCAGCAGTCAAGCAGAATCGGTGATAACCGTTTTAGCTCCTGACACACCAATGCCCGATCCAACGCCTGATCCACCCGATCCCCCAACACCGAGTAACGTCGCACCTAGTGCCAGCTTTGCAGCCACGCCAGCAAGTGGGGATGCGCCCCTAACAGTAAGTTTTGATGCTAGTGTGTCCAGCGATAGCGACGGCACCATCATCGCGTATGTGTGGGCATTTGGTGATGGCGCAACCGGCGCAGGTGAAACCATTGAACACATCTACGATGACCCCGGCACCTACACCGCCCGCTTAACTGTTGCAGATGATGACGGTGCAACCAGCACTAGTACAGTGACAATTACTGTGCTAGGCGCAGTCAACCAACCGCCTGTAGCCGAGTTTACGGCCTCAGCTACAGGCGGCTCAGCGCCGTTGGTCGTTAATTTTGATGCCAGTGCCTCCCAGGACAGTGACGGCAGCATCGACAGCTACACGTGGGACTTTGGCGATGGGACAACGGGTACAGGGGTTATGACAAATCACACCTACGATGCCGCAGGTACATATACGGTGCGATTGACTATTATGGATGATGATGGTGCTAGTGTTGAAGTGACGCTCGAGCTCACCATCGACGCACCTGCCACGCCCATCAACCAACCTCCAACCGTTAGCATTGAGGCAACGCCAGCCAGTGGAGATTCACCCCTAACCGTCATCTTTACGGCTACTGCTCAAGACCCCGATGGTGACAGCCTCAGCTATGATTGGGACTTTGGGGATGGTACAACGCTCGAGGACACAACCACTACCCAAACTCACACCTACACAGTTGCTGGCACCTACACCGCCACCGTCACGGCTGACGACGGTCAAGGTAACAGTGTGGATGTTGGCATCACCATCATCGTGCGTAACCCAACAAGCACCTTGCAATACGAAGGGCGCTGGCGCTGGTTTGCTAACGCTATTTTGACAGATGAGGTTTTTGCGGGTTACGTGGACATTAACCAAACAGATGCTGATAACCCCAATGCCCGCAATATTGAGCTGGGTCCGTGGTACTGGTGTGGTGAAACGCTGGACAATTGCCCAAGTACACCCACAGGCACAGGCGTCATTGCTGACTTTTCTGCTCTTGGCGACTTTCAACTGGGCGTGTCGTTTGTGATTGGCACCAGCGACGTGCACCTTTCTGTGCTAGATACCGACGACGCCATCGGCAACGAGTTTGGTGGACCTAGTATTCAGGGCACAGGCCTTTGGATAGACGAAAACGGTCAGCAAATCTTAGTCGCATTTGGGATGCGGCGCTTAGATGAAGGTGAAAGTTTATTTGAGGTTCAGCCTTAGTTTGGCTCCTCACTCTCGTTCACAACACAGTCAATAGCATTACCTGTTGAGCGATCAACGGCAAACGGCAACCTTAGGCTAAGACAGTCGAGGTTGTCGTTATCACTGATGGTGACGCGCAAGCTGTCATCGTAGTTTTGGATGTTTTGCAGTCCCTCGAGACTCGTGAACTGGGGATCATCATTATTACTAATGTAGATATTTCGACCTACAAACGTAATACTACTTAAATCTGTTAGTGAGTTGAGTACAGGATTATCGTAAATCCATACGTTTCTACCAACAACAGTGAGGCTTTCTAAACCAGCAAGGCTTCGTAGTGCAGGACTTTCAAACACGTTCAATGTATCAGCGACTGCAACTAAGCTATCTAACCCCTCAAAATTGGTTAAGTTGGCATTATCGGTAACGCCTAGGTAGCCACCAACAGTTGTAACGTTATTTAACCCATTAAAGCTCTCGACGCGCAAATTATAGCCAACACCTAAATCTTGACCAATAGTTTGCAAACTTTCTAACCCTACAAAGTTTTCTAAGCTATCGTTATAACCGACAATAAAACTTTCGCCAACGGTTTCTAGTTGCTCGAGCCCTCTAAAGTTACGCGTGTTGGCATGATAGTTAAGTCCTAATCCACCGCCAATTGAGGTGAGGCTTTCCAGACCTTCAAAACTCGTGAACGCGTTATTACTCTCCAGCAAAAAGTTACCTTCCACACGGGTAAGTTGCTCGAGGCCCACAAAGTTTTGAAGTAAAGGATTATCAATAATTAGCACGCTTCTACCAATAGTTGTCAAACTACTTAAACCTTCAAAATTGCGTATGCTGCTGTTTCTTACAATTGACAATGATCCGCCTAGGCTACGCAGATTTTCAAGACCGCTTAGGTTCTCGAGCTCAGGATTAAACGCAATTTCTATGAAACCGCCGATAGACATTAAGCCTGACAGCCCTTCAAATGAGGTCATAACGTTGTTTTCCTCAATTTGTAGGTCATCGTTAATGGTCGTTAAGCTCTCAAATCCTACGAGGTTTTCAAGTGATGCATTAAGGCTTATCAGTACGTAACCATCTACTGTCTGTAAACTATTTAAGCCTACAAAGTTTTGAAGTGAGTTGTTAAGGAACACGATAAAATTACCCTTTATGCGACTAAGCGCACCCAAACCTTGCATATTGCGTAAACGGGTATTGATTGCGATAAGCAATTCACCTTCAACTTCACGCAACTGGTCGAGGCCATCGAACGAAGGTAACAGCGTTGTCGCGTTAATCGTTAAATCCCCTTCGACATATTGCAGGTTTGCTAGCCCACGCAAATGCAACAAACTATCGCCTTCCACATTAGGGTCGCGCACGTTGATGAGCCCCTGAATCACTTCGCAAGGGCGGAGCATGTCAAGCGCACGCTGCCCCACCACCATAAACGTGCCACTGCATACCGTTAACGGTGGTCGAGAATTAGCATCTGGCTCACGCACTTGAATAGTGAGGGTATCTAAATCTGTAGTGATGGCATCTGTCACGCTGAGTTGTACCGTGTACTCGCCAGTAACGTCCGGTGTAAAAAAGCTGGTTACACCTTCTGAGGTTGTTAACGTTGCGGTGCTACCTGCTGGGCGGTCTAACACTTGCCAGGTCAAGATCACCTCGCCCGTTGTGCGGGCTGTTTTAGCTTGCAAATACACGCGGTCACCTAGGAGCGCGTCCACGTTGCGCCCAGCATCGGTCATAACAGGCGCGTCGGTGACAACATCACCTACAAAATCTGTGAGGATAATATCTTGGTCGATGATGTGAGCTTCAGGGACTTCGTAACGGATATTGGTATCTTCGTTGGAGGCAACTCCAGCAAAGGTCACGGTGGCGTCTTGGGCATACAGCACGTACTGACCTGTGCGGCTGGCAGGAATAAACAACTCGTAAAAACCATTATCGTCGGTAAGGGCGGTGTTGAATGCTAAACGGTCATCAGTAGCAACCATGAGGACAGTTGCTTGCGGCGAGGGCGTACCACCTTCAGTCAAAACCTGTCCACTTATGTAAGCAAGGTCATTATCGAGATTACCTAAATCAATCACATCAGGACCATCTGAGGCTTGTTGAACATCAACGTTGGCATCGCCCGTAATATCCAGTCCAGCTTGCACGCGAGCATCAAATTCAAAGGATGGGGTTAAGGGGAAACGGCGCTTGCGGGCGTCAAAATAACCAATATCGACAAAGACCAAGCGGGCATCTAGCGGGGTTAAGCCATCCCTTACAAGGTTCATGGTGAGGTTGCCGGTTGTATCCAAGGTGCCACTGCCAATTAAGCGGTTGGTGCTAATGACGTTGCCGGCATCGTCTTGAGTGGTAAGTGGCTCGAGCACCAAGGCTACAGCAAAGTCGTAGAGGGCAGCTTCACCCTGTGCTAAATCGGGACTTGCGCCGTCTGGTAATTGACCCACTTCAAAAATATCCCCTTGCCAATTGAGGTTGGCTTGTACGTCAGTGCGTAACGCGTTGGGGTTATTACAAAGTTTGTAGCTGCCATCTGCAAAGTCGGGGGCATCTGCTAATGGCACGATGGCATCTTGCACACCTGCCTCAGGAAGGTCGCCTTGCATAGTACTACTGTCTCCAGACAGCCTCGAGGCAACATTGGCAGTGCGCTCGTTGAGTTGAAAGCGTCCGCCAGCTAGAACATGAGCACCAGCTTGGTCACTCCTAAATTGGTAGATGGCTTGCTCACTGCTTAGGGTACGTTGGCCGTCTAGCGTTTGGTACTCGAGCCGTGTCTTACAAATCCAGCCATCACGCCCATCGGGTTCTGCCACAAGTAGAGCTAAAGTCTCATCTACTGGAATATCTAAGGAAAACTGCACGCTGCGGCCATCATCAACCTCAACCAGGGGGCTATTAGCAACCACCTTACCTGTGCTAGTTACCGCCACCACCGACTCGCGGGCAAATTCAAACAGTTGCGGGGTCGTGCCACCAGCATCATTGAGTTGTTGAGTGCTGAGGTTATTGAGCAAACTAGCGTTATCACCCTGAATAAGAGGACGATCTAAGTTGATGCCACGTCGTGCTGCAATACGTTCTAGCGCTGTATTGATAGATGCCGCCATATCTGTAGCTAGGTGACCTTGTTCATCTGTCATGATGATGATGACATTGCGCGATTGTTCGTCAATAAATCCGCCGAGGGTCACATGGTCTTGCTCAGGCGGCGGTGCAGGCTCAGGCGGTGGTGCAGGCTCGGGTGAGGTTGACCTCGAGCAACTCACCAGCACCCCCAGTAACACGAACATCATCATCCCAACGCGGTAATTCAACATGACGGTAACTCCTTGTTTATGTCTCAGCAAGTTCACATCATTATGACGCACACAGTCCAACCAAATAGCCACCAGATGATGATTTTCAACAAAAAAGCCCCACTCAAGGTGGGGCTAAATAACTCATCAACTAAAACTGATGTTAAGCGTTGGCAACCTTTTTCGTTTGCCCTTGTAGTGCTTTTTTTCCCGGCCGCTGCCAACGGTAGCGCAAGTAAGTCAATAGTTCCTGCGGCAGCTTAGGCAAGGTTTCAAACACAAACGCATCCGCTGCTTTTTTAATGCCCTCGGACAAGGTTGGGTAAGGAAATACTAGTTGGGATAGCTTGTAGAGTGAGATGTTGTTGTAAATCGCAGCAGTGATAAGCGAGATCATCTCAGATGCTTTGGGCGCAACAATGGTCGCCCCAACCACGCGCCCGGTTAGGCGTAGCGCATGAATGATGACAAAACCGTGCTCGAGGCTCTCGGTATAGCCTTTGTCTGTCTTGGTGAGGTCAAACCGCACCGTCTTAATAAGTTCCTTGGGGAAACGCTTCTGCAAATCAGTGAGTGTACCGCCCACCATCGCCACCTCAGGCTCGCTAAAGGTAGCACTGGGGTAAATTGGCTCACGGCTAAAACGGGGTAGCCAAGGGAAGGCGAGTCGCTGTACCAGTCTGCGCCCTTGCGCGTTGGCTGAGTGGGTAAAGGCTGAGGCTGTGTTTACGTCGCCAATGGCATAGATGCCTTTGACGTTCGTACCGCCATACGCGTCGGTGGGAATACCGCGTTTATCGTGGGTGACGCCAACTTCTTCTAAACCGAGATTGTTAACCGCAGGCGCGCGCCCAATTGCAAGGAGGACTTTGTCAACACCTTCTAGGTTGATAGTGTTGCCTTGTTGCTCGAGCACTAACGTCTCACTATCATCGTCATAGCGCTGGATTTTTGCACCACAGTAAACCTTGGCACCAAGTGCGTCGAGGCGTGTAGTGAGTACCTCAGATACATCTGGCTCGAGCCGCCCCACCACTCTGGGGGCCATTTCAATGACACTAACTTGAGCGCCCAATTTGCGAAACGCAAACGCCATTTCAATACTGATGATGCCTCCGCCCACAATCACCAAGTGGTTGGGCACCGTTTCTTGCTCAAACATAGTTTCATTAGTAAGCGTACGCGACTCAGGCAAGCCTTCAACTGGCACGACAAACGGTTTGGCACCCGTTGCCAGCACAATGTTATCTGCTTGCAAACTTGTTTCGCCACCCGCATTAAGGTCAACGTGAACGCTATTTGTACTTGTGAGGCGGGCCCGCCCCTCAATAAACGTGACGTTGTTGAGGTCTCGGACGTACTCAGTTTCTTCGTCGCGTAAGTGATTGCGCTTAGCACGGACATGCTCGAGCACCGCCTCACCTTTTAAATCCATGTGATTGACTGCGTGAATCAGCGTCTTAGAAGGTACACAGCCCACGTTAGTGCAATCCCCACCAACATGCGCAGCTTCCACCACAGCGACCTTTTTACCCAACCCAGCTAGCCCTACTGCCACAGTGATACCACCAGACCCCGAGCCAATAATAATCGTGTGATAGTTACTCATGATGTTCTCCCGGAAGCTGTTGGGTTTGGGGTCTGTGATGCTGCCATCTCGACTTGAGGCTGTTGAGACTGACGTGCGCGGCGCTTTTTCAGAAGGTTCGAGAACGCCAAGCTCGCAATAAAAATAACAACTGAGGCTATCAGCACACCTCGGTTTAAGCTAGGTATGCCGCCCGTAAAATCACCTTCAATGGATGCACCTGCTAGGGTAAACGCCAGCGTACCCGGCAAAGAACCTACAACAGTTGCCACCAAGAATGCCAGATAGTTGACCTTCAAAAAACCAGCCAAATAGTTCACAAGGTCGTAGGGTAAAAAGATAAACCGCATGATGAGCACAGTTTCAAAACTATTTTCACGCAGGGGTTGCAACCAACGCGCTACAAAACCTTGCTGCTCCGCTTTGTCACCATCTTCTTGACCATCCGCTTGGTTAAGGAGGTCATCACCACCAAAAAAGCGGCCAATGAGGTAGGCAAGACTCGCTCCAGCATTACTCCCCAAAATCACAAACACCACGCCTAAAATAGGTCCAAATAGATACCCACCTGCCAACGTCAAAATCACCGCTGAAAACAAGACTAACGGTCGTAGTGCGTACACTAAAATATAGATAAGCGGCCCGTACGCACTCTGCTGCATAAACTGCACCAGGCGAACGAGTGTTTCCCGTGGCCCAACGTTGTTGGTGATGCTGTACCACGCATAAATGCCAATCAAAATAAGCCAAAAGATGCCCGCACCAACTTTTTGCCCATGAGCTTGCCAAAATGATGGTTGTGCTGCCACTTGCCCTTCTTGTTGTTCTAAACTATCCATTGTTTTCCTCCTGTGGTGCCGTTAGCTAGATGTATGTGATGTATTCAGCACCTATCCGCAACATGATGCTGTTTTGAACATTAGTTGATGCTGTAAATGCCATCAACTTAGTGCGCTAGCTACCTCAACTTTGAATAGCTGAGATCATACCTGCGCAATTGCCATGTGTTGCAGTGTAGGAAGATAGACCCATCCAAGTACGTCAAGTGATTGACCCCCGCAAAGTTTACTGCCTCACATTAACAAATCATTGACGTATTGGCTCTAGCAGTACATTTTTGATGTTTGCTAATTGACATACGTGTCATCGTCACAGCGTCTAAGAGTCAATTTTGAAGGTTCTAGTGACAGATATTGAAATTTATAAGGAGTAGAAAAATTGCACAATCTAGTAAATGCGCGCAATGAGGTGCCACCAAACGTACTCTAAACAATCTCCTTAGCTCTCATCAAACTGAGCATAGAGGCTTGGTAGACGTACACGCATACACGTACCTTGACCAACTTGCGAACTCACCTCAACTTGTCCGCCGTGCTGTTCAGCAATCCGCTTTACCACACTTAAGCCCACACCAGTACCTCCGTGTCGGCGGCTGTAAAAACGATCAAAGACATGGGGAATATCCTCTGGAGCGATGCCAGCACCACAGTCACGTACCTCGAGCACCATATCTTGCCCGTCACAGCTTAAGCCAATACTGACCTCACGCCTTTGTGAAGCTTGCACGGCGTTGCGCACCAAGTTGCGTACCAATTGGGTCAGGTGTCGTGGACTTCCCGCCATTTCACTATCTTGCGCACTTGGGTCAATGTCTAAAATAACTTGAGGGTATTCCCTAGCAACTCGTTCCACTACACCATCTAAGGTAAAAATCTCGAGGTTGAGCGGCTGATCAAGTTCACCTCTGGCTAGTGTTAATAAATCTTGTGAGGTATAGAGAAGTTCGTTAGCAGCTTCACGGGCAGCACGTACATCTCCCACATCGGCACTTAAATCGCCAGCATGATGTTGATGCGTTGTACTGACCAGTTGGGCTTGCTCGAGCGCGTTCAAATGTGCTGCCACCAAGGTCAGTGGGGCTGCCAATTCATGCGCAACTTCAGCAAGTGAAGCCCGCTCGGCATCTTGCCGCTCACGAATATTTTCTAGCGTGGTATTGAGCGCCTGGGCGAGGTCGGCAACTTCATCAGCAGGGCCCTGATAGACCGTCAAGCTTGGGCTAGCTGGGTCAACCTCTCGTGCTTGGCGAGCTAGTTTGGTGAGGGGTTGCAAGGCTCTACGTACAACAATTAAACCCACAACCAGCGCCAAAAACGCAATAACACTGCCACTGATGACCATACTGCGCAGTAGTGTAGTTCGTGCTGCTAAGACATCCGTCAAATCAATAGCTAAACGGATACTACCGCGCACGTCATCACTAGGGCTAAGCCAAGGTACGGCACTTACCAAAAACGGCGTACTTGTCTTACTAAGACGGCTATCTATGGCGTCGGTTGTCCGGCTAATGCGACTCGGCGTGTCGTAATAAGGCAGGGGCGTATCTTCACTCAGCGGCAAAATCACCTGACCGTTGGGCGCCACAAACTGCAAGATGTAGGTGGCTTCGTTGTCAACAATTGGCAACCCCAAGTTAGCGACTGGGCTGCGGAAGAGTTGCTGAGCTCGCTCGAGATCGCGTACCAACATAGTGGTCACTTGGTTGTCCTGCTGGCGCACAAACAGCGCATAGGCGAAGGTTGCAAAAAACGCCAGTCCGGCAAGCGTTACCAGTGCAATCAGCAAGCTAAGTCGTAACCTCAAGCGCATAGGTCTAGTTTAGACTAACAGCGATCACACAATGAGTTAACAATACTATCCAATCGTCTTAAACGAATTATCATCATTACCACCAACATCATACGGTTATGACACGCACCTACAAGCTGATGAAATCTCCCTTTCCCCCTTGCTCACTTTCTCCCTTTCCTTATTTCTGGCTCAGGGCTGCTCGACGGCATGATACGCCCGGCTCAGGGCTGTTCACGGAATCACATACCCCATGTTCCGCACGGTGCGAATCGCGTTTACCACGCCCGCCTTGCTAAGTTTTTTGCGCAAGCGAGAGATAAAGACCTCAACTGTATTGGAGTCCGGCATGTCTTGCAGTCCGTAAAGGCGACTTTCTAAGTCTTCTTTGGAAAAAATGCGACCTCGATTGCTGAGGAGTAGCTCGAGCAGCTTAAATTCTTGTTGCGTAAGAATCAACGGCGACCCGTCCACCGTACAGCGCCCTGTTTTAACATCCAAGCTGAGCGGCCCCAACTCCAAGCAAGCTTCTTGACTAGTATCGCGCAGTTGCACGTAAATTCTTGCCAGCAGTTCTTGCACGCTAAACGGTTTGGTGAGGTAGTCACTGGCACCTGCATAAAGCCCGTCTAGGCGGCTTTCTAGATCGCCTCGAGCTGTCAGCATAAGGATGCGCGCCTCGCCATCTGCATGGAGGTGTCTAGCAACCTCGAGCCCGTCCATATCTGGCAAGTTCAAATCCAAAACAACTAAATCCGCTGGTGTACCAGATTCGTCAGCAGCAACAAGCGCACTGGTGCCGTCAAAAACAACGGTGACATCATGCCCCGCGCTAGTGAGTTCACGCTCGAGCAAACTTGCTAGGCGTTTATCGTCTTCAACAACAAGCAAATTTGCCATAGTGATAAATTTTCTGAAAGGGTTGTGTAGAGAAATTCAAAGCCATCTTCAAGTGTATTTTAGAGTGTTAAGCTTGCATGAAGCTGAATATCTAAATCGATAAGAATTTAGTCTTCAGGTTGCCAACGGTAGCGTTTTAAGTCACAGCAGTTTTGGTCATTGAAGGTGATACCTTCTGCCTCGAGCAACGCCTTCTGCAATTCCCCACTGCCCACTTTATAAGTCGAGATGCCACCTTGCGCGTTAATCACCCGCTGCCAAGGCACATCATCATCGTCATCTTTCAGACCGCGTAGCACCATGCCAACTTGCCGCGCTGCACCCGGATGACCGATGAGGTCAGCGACTTGTCCGTAGGTTGCTACTTGGCCTTCTGGGATAGCTTTGACCGTCTCGAGCACAGCTTGCCGAAATGCGTTCGATGGTTTTGTCACTGTGATTTTAGTTGTCCAGTTTCATCAAAGAATTCTCGAACCAAATCGATGGCAATATCGTAGGCAAATTGATAATACGCGTCGTTATTTGGATCAGACAACAAAACAGGAACGTAGCCAAGATTGCGTATTAAGGTTACGAAATCCTCAAAACGAGGATGATCATCAACCGCATTGTAAATACGTATCCAAACTTCATCCTCAGGGTCATTGAGGATGTTCCGACTTCTTGTGTGCAGCAGGGGATGTGCTGCCATAACTTGTGTACGGGCGGTATTTTCATACGAAAATACATGATTTACACGAAGGGTAGGGCGCAAAACATCAAGTGCCACAATGCGTCTCTGCGTATCGTAGAGTGCAACTTCATTTAATGCAATAGAACCATTATCGTAAAGTGGGGCATCAACGTAGCCTGTTGCTGCAGCCACCACCACCCTCGTTGGTCCGGTGCTTACAGCATCAAGCGTTGCCACATCAAAATCACTTGTGATCTCAAATGGTATTGGCGTTGTGTCAAATGCCAGTGGATCATCTTCTTGTGCAAGCAAGTTATGCTGAGCAGCCCTCAACTCAAACCTTGAAGCATATTGTGATGTTTTTGCTGACACAAATGAGCTTGATAGCAGCAACACAATAAGGGTCAAAAGCGCGTAACGAAGCATCATCCACCTAATTATGACTTACATCAATCTTGACGCGATCCGCCAGCTTGCGCATGGGCGCGGGCAGCCACCAGGTCCACTTACCTGCTAGATTCATCACCGCTGGTAACACCGTGAGGCGCACAATGGTGGCATCTAAGAAAACTGCTGTCGCTAGCCCCAGCCCTAGGGTTTTGATGAGGATGACCTCGCTAAAAATAAATACAGAAAACACCACGACCATAATAGTTGCTGCACTGCTAATCACACTGCCTGTGGTAGCCATGGCTTGCACCACAGCGTCTTCATCACTTAAGCCGCGCTCGTGGTTTTCAAAAATGCGTGAGACCAAAAACACCTCGTAGTCCATGCTCAGCCCGAACACAATCGCAAACACAAACAGCGGCACACTGGTGTCTACAAACCCCAGCCCAGCGTTAAGCCCCACCAAACGCGCACCAATGCCCTCCTGAAAAATCAACGTGATGAGCCCAAACGCACCCGTGACCGTGAGGGTATTTAAGAAGATGCACTTGAGCGGCACAACCAGCGAACGGAAGGCTAAGCCCAACAATACAAACGTGGCGAGATAAACCAAGGTGATCGCCGTGGGCATACTGGCGTAGAGGGCATCTGCCCATTCGCGTTCGCGGATGATGCCGCCGCCGAGTTGGGCACTTG
Organism: Deinococcota bacterium; assembly: GCA_039034155.1. Lineage (GTDB taxonomy): Bacteria > Deinococcota > Deinococci > Deinococcales > Trueperaceae > JBCCBI01. Next base: position 25,196 of record JBCCBI010000015.1, read on the forward strand.
CCCCGTTTTCTACAAGTAATGCGTTGCTAAGGGTTGTAATTTGGGACTCGAGCTCCTGTGCAGCACGCACACCCAAACCACTCTGGGGGTAGACGAGTAATA
>JBCCBI010000016.1:0-25268 GCA_039034155.1 Deinococcota bacterium
TAACGCCGCCGCGTAGTGGGGTGGCAAGTTTGTCCTCGAGGTAGGTCATCAAGACCCGCTGCATAGGTTTGCTTGGAGGCGTATCAACCTGTCGAACAGCTTGCTTATACGCGTTCATAAAGCGTAAACGGGTGGCATCTTTGGATAAGTAGCTTTGGCGGGCTTGCCAACTCCATGCAGCAATGACCAGAGCAGGGGAAAGTCCCCATAAACTCCAAAAGGTCCAGGTGAGCGGGCGCTGACGGTTGCTTTGACTTGCTCTTGCGCGCAGTGCTAAACCTGCGGATATATCTTCGGGTGCAGGTATAGTTTCAGTTAAAGATATATCTTCTGTAGGGGTGTCTGGTTCAGGTGCTGCGGCGATTGCTTGAGGACTGGCGTCAACCAAAAGCTCAATTGGCTGGGTTTCAATGGTGCGGTAAATAGCGGCCTCTGGATCAAAATAGCTGTATTGAAACGGCGGAATGGTTAAGCGCCCAAAGGTTTCAGGAATTAACGAGTAGCGAAATACTTTGGTGCCGCTAAGTTGACCGTCACGCACGCGGCTATCACTTTCGACCTCAGCGAGTTGCACACGCCATTCGGGCAACATAGGCACGGTGGGTTCAGGCAGGGTATCGATGTTGCTCGAGCCACTCACAAATACCTCAACTTGCACAGGCTCACCTTGAATAGCATCACCTTGGCTAGTTTCAAACGCAGAAATGGCAAATTGTCCTACGGCACCGCTAAAGGTTGCTGGCGCGGGTTCTGGTAAAGGCGTCACATTCAGGGTGATGGATTCAGTTTCAAAGCGGCGCTCAGCAGCCATTAAATTAGGAGATATAGTTAGGACGGCTGGGCCAATCGTAAGGTCACCGGCTCTGGTGGGAAACAGTGGTGTTTGTAATTCGGTAACGTTGTAGCGGCGGCCGTCACGGGTGACGCCATAGTCCCGTTGTTCAGGACGACGGCCTTCCCAAAAGCCGTTCACGTCCGGCGCGTTATAGTCAAGATTTCCCGAAACTCGCTCGGCCCGAAAAAAGCGGAAGGTATAGAGTACTTGCGCACCTACAAAGGGCGTAGTTGTGTCCACTTCAGCTTCAACAAAAAAGCTGGCATCTGCTGCTATTGTGGGTGTACCTGTACCTTCGCGTACAGTGATAGTGATGGGCTCTGTTTGATAGTCCTGCCCCTGTAACGCCACCTTTATAGGTGGAATAGTGAGGGTACCTGCTTGCAAGGGTCGCAGCAGATACTGATACACCACTTGACTTTGCATATTGCCGTTAATGATGCTGATGTTGGTGCTGATATTAGTACTCAGCACGTCAAACGCATCTGGTGAGGCCATGTCTGGTGGACGTGTGCTGCCTGACCCGGTGACAGTCACAGTAAGTTGCAAGGTGTCGTCCATCGTAAGGTCTGTGCGATCAACGGTGGCTTCGATTTGTGCATTGCTAAGACTCAATATCAGCATAACGATAAGCAGCATCCATACTTGCTGCAAACGTTGCCGTGCGGCCTGGTGAAGATGTTGGTACAAAGGTCTAAGGTAAGTCATCATCGTTTAGGTTCTTTCGGTCAGCGTTTAGCTTCTGTAGCATTATTTGTAGGCAGCCTCAGCTACCAGTCTTGTTCGGGCGGTGGTAGGGGTGAGGTGGCTTGTTGTAAATAGGCTTGGAGAGTTTCACTTTGACCCACAGCGGCCTCGAGCAACTGTGCTGCTTGCGCAGGCGTCATGACAAGCGGTTGTTGCGCGCCTGCTGAGCTGTCCTGCTCACTACCTGCTGAGCTATCTGAATCATCCTCACTTTCTTGAGGTTTGGCGTCTTCGTCTTCCTCACCTTCTTGAGTGTCTGTATCATCCTCTTGCTCGTCAGCGTCGTCTTCTTGTTCGTCACCGTCCTGAGACTCACTGGGCTGTTCGTCACCATCGTCTTGAGGTGTATCGCCATCTTGCTGATTGTTATCTTGTGAGTCGCCATCCTGCGGTTCACCTTCATCATCTTGTGGTTCGCCATCTTCAGGAGGTGTTTCGTTATCTTGCTGCTCTTGTTGATCTTCATTATCTTCTGAATCGTCTTGTGGTTGCTCGTCAGGAGGCGGTTGGTCGGCTTGTTGACGTAAAGCTAGCTCGAGGTTGTACTTGGCGTCTTCATCGGTGGGATCTTGACGCAATGCGTCTTTGTAGTGCTCGATGGCAGCAGATAAAGACGTTGGGTCAGCTTCGGCTTGTTGGCTGCTTTGGTAGGCGATGTTACCGAGGTTGTAGTGGCTTGCTGTCCAAGGATTTGTGTCTGGGTGTGGTTGATGATGCTCGAGCGCGTCTTCATAGTGTGCTGTCGCATCGTCCCATAATGCATTCCGATAATCGACGTTGCCTTGATTGTGAAGTGCTACAGCTAGGGTTGAATTAAGGTCTAAAGCATCTTGATAATGTGTCTCAGCACTGTCTAAATCACCCTCAACATACGCAGCATTGCCGTCTGCTACGTGCTGAGCTTGTTGGCGTTGGGAGGCTCTGGCTTGGCTACGCGCTTGCAGATTTCTCAGTAAGGGTACGCGTGATGTCACCTGCCCACAACCTGTTAAGGCAAGCATCAATACTGAGGTCATCACAAAATAATTACGTTTGCGAGATGCCATCAATTCACCTGCCCCGACCTAAGCTGACTACCTTGTTGAGTTTGACCGTGTTGAGCGTGACCGCGTTGAGCGTGACCGCGTTGAGCATGACCGCGTTGAGGTTGGTTACGGCGTTCTGGTAGAGCTTCGGCCAAAAGTAAACAGATGAGGGCGGCAGCTAAAAACCACTGAAAGCGCTCAATGGCGAGGTCGCCTTGTTGTTCGCCGATACTGCCCTGCTCGAGGCTGTCGAGGGCTGTCACTAAACTGCTGAGGGTGCTAGGGTTGCTGGCATTAAAATAACGTCCGCCGGTACTGGCAGCAAGGGCCTCGAGGCTACTGGACTCGAGCTGCGAGAGCACCAGTTGCCCCTGACTGTCCTGCTTGTAACCGAGTAACCTGCCCACTGGATCATAGCGGGGAATGTTGGCACCTTCAGCTGTACCCATGCCAATCGCGTGAATAATCACGCCTGCCTCGGCGGCATCATTCGCAGCAGCTTGCGGGTTGGTTTCGCTGTCCTCACCGTCGGTAAATAGCAAAATCACCCGGTCACTGAGGCGGGTTTCGCTAAAGCCAGTCAGCGCTGTGCGAATCGCATCGCCAATGACCGTGCCAGGTCTAGAAATTAAACTGGGTGAGGCACCCTCTAAAAACATCTGGGCTGTGGCGTCATCACTGGTGAGTGGAAACTGAATAAAACTAGCCCCAGAAAATACCACCAGGCCAAGGGCGTCGCCGTCTAAACGGCGCATCAACTCACTAATATCTAGCTTGGCGCGGGTGAGGCGGTTGGGAGCGACATCCTCAGCGAGCATACTTTCAGAAACATCTAGCGCGACCATGATTTCCAGACCGCGTTGCTCGAGCAGTTGTTCTTGCACGCCCCACTGCGGCCTAGCTAGCGCCAGAATACTCAACATAAGCGCGATAATCCAAAGAACTTGTTTGCGATGGCGGTTAGCTGTATGAACACTGGCGGTTAACCGCTGAATAAGCACGCTATCACCCAATTTGGCAAGGTCACGTTGCCGCTTTTGTTCGCTGTAGAGCGTAAGTAAGATAGCAAGCGGGACCAGCGCAAGCAACCACAACGCACGCGGTACAGCAAAGGTTATCTCACTTAAAGCTGAGGCTAAGGCGTTCACGGCAACCTCCGCAAGAACGTGTGGTTCAGGCCTTGCGCAAGTGCCAGTAAGCTGAGGCTGGGAATGAGTGCCAGCCAGAGGAGTTCACGAGCTTGGCTCAAGTTGCGCACTTCAATATTGGAGCGCTCGAGCTCGTTAATTTGGTCGTAAATAGCTTCTAAGCCGTCGGTGTCTTCTGCCCGAAAGTAAAGCCCGCCGGTGATATCGGCAATTTCCTCGAGGGTCGTTTCGTCGAGCACGCTTTCTTGATAAATAATTTCTTGCCGTCCAAAAATATCTGTAATGGGTGCAGGCACGCGCCCTGGTTTAGCCGCGCCAATGGTATAAACGCGCACGCCCAACGCGCGGGCAGCCTCAGCAGCGGTAACGGGATCAAGTTGACCTGCGTTGTTGACGCCATCGGTAAGCAAAATAACCACTTTGCTGTCGCTCGGGGAATCCTGCAACATCGCTGCAGCATTCGCTAGACCCATGCCGATAGCCGTGCCATCGCTTACGCCCAGGTCAGGGGCGAGGTTGACATCTTTCAGTAAGCGCTGCAGCACATTGTGGTCAATGGTTAAAGGGCTTTGATTAAACGCTTCCCGTGCAAAGACAACCAGTCCCAAGCGGTCAAACGTGCGCGTGCCAATAAAGTCGGCCATCACCTGCTTGGCAGCCTCGAGCCTGTTTTGCGGTTGAAAATCGAGCGCGGCCATGCTGCCCGAAATGTCTAGTGCAAGCGTAATATCAATACCCTCACCGCGAATGACTTGTTGCGATTCACTCAGTTGCGGGCGGGCTAGCGCTACGATCAATAAGCTGATGCTTAAAAGTTGTAACACCTTTGGCAGGCCGCGCAATCTAACGCGCCAGGATTGAGGTTGAGCTTGTAATGGTGCGAGCCAACTGGCGCGCAAACTTGGCGCGTGGTAAGGGCTCATCCGCTGGCCGGAGAGTTTAGCCCAAAGCTGTCCACGTATTGCGATGAGTGGCACGATGGTAAGTGCAACAAGCCACCATGGTGACGCAAATTGAAAACTCATGAGGGTTGCTCCACAAGTTGTGTGGTTTGAGCTTCTCTCACATCATCTAATTTAGGTGAGCTAGCTAGCGCACGCAAGGTTTGCTGAATGTGTATATGGTCATCGTGCAAAAGTTGCCGGGCGGCAAAACGGGTGGCATCACATCTTAAAAGTACGCCAACGATAGCTTGACCTAAATCATAAGGAACGGTGCTACGACGCAAGTGGTCACGCAATTCGTCACTGGTAGCACCTTGAGCAAGTACGCCATAACGTAACTGTAGGTGGGTTCGTATCTGCTGGCTGATGGCATCGAGTTGTGGGCGAGTGTACGTGCGAACCTCAGCTAGCTCGAGTAACTCCTGCCGCAAACGCTCCTGCGCAGTCAACCTACCCGGCAAGTTTAACCAACGGGCAAGTTGCCGCCAGTAGAGCAATGCTCCCATCACGAGTGCTAGAAGTGCCAAGCTAGTGATAACTAACCGCTGCCATAGCCCTTGCCACACGGGTACAGGTGCTGTGAGCGTAAGCGGTGGTTTAATATCCCGCAAGCGAGGTTCATCTTCAGCCAGTTCATCAATAAGTGACACAGTTTCCAAGCTGATGGGGGAGATGGTCAGCGGAATTAAGTTGCCCGCTGGGTCAGCCAAATTAAGCGTGAGGTCGGGTGTTTGTACGGGTGCAAGGCCAAAGTACTGCACTGTCCAACTCCCGTGGCTGCGCTGTTGGTTGACGCCCGCGGCTTCACTGCGCAAGTGCGGTCCGCTCACAACTTCAAAGTCCCCCCAGGTTTCAGCTAGATCGGGCATGACTACGCGGGTACGGTAAGAGTGCTCGAGCTTAAACGAGAGTGTAATTACATCGCCAATGTAAGGCTGCGCTGGCTCAGCGCTTAAAGGAATACTGCGTTGTGCGTGAGCAGCTTGGGGAAGCATGACCATTGGGAGCATAAAAACTAGTATTAGCTGATACCAACAACGCGCCCTAAAGACAGGCATGTTGACCCAAAAATGACAATGTGAGTCTGCTGATGTTGCCATTCTCGAGCTAATAACCTTGAGGCAGTTCATAGACCACGCCCCGTACGCCCGCGCACAAACTGATGACGGCGGGTGTTACGCGCTTCAAAAAGATGATGTAAGTGACCAAACGCGTCGTCACTTGGTTGCACGTCGCTGTGGTCGATGCCGTACTTGCGAAACAGCCGCGTCACTGCGTCGTGGTGGGCGTTCACCTCAAGATTTTGATGGCTGTCTAGCCACAAGAGTTCACCCGTTTCAGCATCTTCCAAAGCGATGAGTCCAACCTCTGCTAAGTTGGTATCAATCGGGTCGGTGAGGCGTAAAGCGATGACCTCATGGCGTTGGCTCGCGCGTTTGAGGTTGACCTCGAGCACACCTGTCTCAACTAAAAAGTCAGAGATTACAAACACAATGCTGCGCTGTTTGACGAGTGTGTTGAGGCTGTCAAATGCTGCGCTCACGTTGGTTGTGGATGTATTTGTAGGTTTGGGCACGGCTCGAGCCGTCAGTACCTCATGAATAATCCGCCGCACGTGTTTGCGACCTTTACGGGCGGGGAGTTTAGTCACAACATCTTGTCCAAAGCTAATGAGACCGATGTTGTCATGGTTGTTGTTTGCTACAAATGCAATCAGCGCTGCCAGTTCAGCCGCTAATTCGCGCTTGCTGCGTCCGCGGCTGCCAATATCTTGCGAGCCACTTACATCCACAATCAGCATCACGGTGAGTTCGCGTTCTTCGATATAACGCTTTACGTACGCCTCACCTGTGCGCGCTAGCACGTTCCAGTCGATGCTGCGCACGTCGTCGCCGGGGCTGTACGGACGCACTTCATCAAACTCAATACCGCGCCCCTTAAAAATCGCGTGATAGTTACCGGCAAACTGACTGGTGACCAAGTGCTTACTTTTAAGCTCCAACTTGGCAATGCGCGCCCGCTGCGTCGCTAACTGCTCGCGCAGAGCGTCATCAGCCTCAGCATCCTGCTGTGTCGGGGGTTGACGCATCTGTGACGTCAAGTTTGTAAGGCGAGAGAACCAGTTCATTAACGTGCCTCGTCAACCTCGGTTAAATCAAGAAAAGTGATGTCATCAACTAAGAGGCTATCACCTTTAGTCATGTTATTAGCTAAGATAACATCGGCTGAGACGGCATCAGCTAAAACAACATCGCGCTTGATACGTGTGTTCTTAAACGTGTTAGAGAGAGCTAGCATATTCACAGTTAAGGCACCTCAACGTGGTCAAGGATGCGGTTGATAATCATGTCTGCCGTGACCCCGTCGGCATCTGCTTCGTAGGTGAGTACTAAACGGTGACGCAGCACGTCGAGGGCGACAGTTTTAACATCGTCTGGAATCACGTAGGCGCGCCCGCGCAAAAAGGCTTCGCCCCTGGCTGCTTTCAGCAAGAAAATACTAGCTCTGGGTGAAGCTCCAAAGCCAATCAGCGGGCTGAGTTGGCTGAGTCCCAAAGCGTCTGGGTCGCGGGTTGCCGCTACAATATCAATAATGTAATCTTTGATTTTACTGTCTACATGTAAACGGCTGACCAACATGCGCGTTTGTAGAATCGTCTCGGTGTCTGCCACCGCACTGGCTTTGGGCACGCTTTGCCCTGTCATGCGCTCTAAAATAATGCGTTCTTCACTACGGCTAGGGTAGCGCACATTGACTTTGAGCATAAACCTATCTACTTGGGCTTCTGGCAGCGGGTAGGTGCCCTCTTGCTCAACCGGGTTTTGGGTAGCGAGCACTAAAAAGAGGGGGTCAAGTTGGTAAGTTGTGTCGGCAATGGTGATTTGCCGTTCTTGCATGGACTCTAGTAGCGCACTTTGCACCTTAGCTGGGGCGCGGTTAATTTCATCTGCCAAAATTAAGTTGGCAAAAATAGGTCCCTGATGCACCGTAAATTCGGCTGTTTTGGGGTTGTAAATCTGTGTACCTACTAAATCGGCCGGGAGCAGGTCAGGGGTAAACTGAATGCGCTTAAAATCTGCTTGAATGGTGTCGGCAGCGGTGTGAACTAGTAGGGTTTTGGCGAGGCCGGGAACGCCCTCGAGCAAAATATGCCCATCTGCTAAGAGTGCTGTCAAAAGTCTATCGACCAAGGTTTCTTGGCCCACAATGACGCGGTTAATCTCTTGGCGTAAGTTGTTAACTAAGCTGGCAGCGTTACTCACTTCCTCTTTGAGGACCTCGAGCCGAGCTGCAAGTTGTGCTCTGGTTTCATCTGTTGAGGTTGTGGCTGATGAATGCTGAGGAGGCATCTGTAAAAGTTGCTCAGCAGTATCTTCTAAAGTTGTGTCGTCTGAAGCAGTACTAAGCTTGTCTGTTAACGTTAGGGCGTTAGCAGCCGTCTCGTCAAGGGTTGAGTTATCGGTCTGGCTTGTCACCTGAATCCTCCGGTGCTAGGTATCATTTAGGTATGTGTTAAGCAAGTTGAGCCTCTCGCCACATGTGTATTATCTGATGAAGCAAACGTGTCACATCACAAGACGGCTCTCATGAGTCCTCTCATGATAACGACAATTCTGAAATATGTTGGTGAAATTTAGTGAAGAAGGTGAACCGTGATTCATAAAGGCAACGCCCCCGTTAAACGCAACCTTATTAAAGATGATGTTAGCGCATGCTAAATATCCTCAACGGCCTTGGTGCAGCCCTTTTTCTGGGTGGTGTGTTGGTCTCGTTTGCGTCTGTTGTACCAGCGTTGGAAAAGTCTGCGGGAAAATTATTAGGCTACGGGTTTTTGCTGGCGGTCGCAGGGATTGGCATCGCCGTAGTGGCATCATTTTTACTGGGGACATAATTGAGGAAAGATTGAGACATGGTTGATGTTAAGAAGGCTCGAGCCAGCCATCACCCTTCTGTACTGATAGCAGGGTTTGTATTTAACGGCTCGGGAATGCTGTTTTTCTCATACTTGTTTTATACGCGTTACTGGCAACATCGTGAGTGTATTGAGGCTGCTCTGTCCAGCTGTTTGGTGAATAGCACGAACCTCACCGAGGGTGGCATGGTGTGGAGTGTGCCAGCGGCTGTGTTTGTGGTCAGCACACTCGTTGTTCTTGTAAAGATGTTGAAAAACGGGGCTCGAGCTAGCAATACTTTAGCTAAACAACGCTAACGGCAAATACATCGACACAACCCAATTAGGCATGTCCACAATCTCGCTAATGCGCAAGTCACAGCCCACACTACACAACAAATATGCATCCTCAGCTGAAAGTTTATAGGTTTTACTGAGGTGGTCAATCATGGCACGTACAGCATCTTTGGCGGCGTCCATCAGATTATCGCGCACGCCTGTGGTGACGTAATATCCCTTATCATCGTGATGGCGCGTGACGGGTCCGGGTGTCACAAACTGAGGTGCAGGTAAGTTAGCACCTTTGACTAGCTCAAATGACAGGGTAATGTCCATCGGCGATTCAATGGCTGTTCCGCAGACCTCACCATCACCTTGAGCCGCGTGTGTGTCGCCCACAGAAAAGAGTGCGCCGGTGGCGTGTACAGGTAAATAAAGGGTTGTGCCCACGCTTAAATCCCGAATGTCGAGGTTGCCACCACAGGTACGTGGCGGTACTACGCTGTGTAGTCCTGCCTCAGCAGGGGCGACGCCAATTGTGCCGGGAAACGCTTTGAGAGGTACTGAGATGCCATCCCGAAAGGTGGCTTTGGTTGCATCTTTGTCAAAAGTCCAAATGTTGAGGTAGGGATCGCCAAAATCCTCAGCTAAAAGCCCAAAGCCGGGAATATTAGCTGTCCACCCCCAGCCGCTGGGGGTGAATTCTTGGATGGTGACAGCAAGTGCGTCACCGGGTTCAGCACCAGTAATGTACACGGGTCCTGTAACAGGATTTACCTTAGCAAAGTCGAGATTGGAAACATCTTTGGTGATCGAGCTTTTGTTTAGCTGCCCACCCGAAGCGTCGATGGTTGCAAAACTGACGGTGTCACCTGGGATGATTTCTTGGGTAGGATCGAGCCCATTGTCCCAACCAAAGTGATGATGATGGTCATGAATCGTATAGCTTGCCATGGATGATTTTAAGCGCCGAGCTTAGGCCATAGCAACTTGCACCTAATATCTTTTGATGCTTACAAAGAGTTTGCTCTCAAAGAGCCAAGACAATAAGGCTTGGACAAGCAAAATTTAAGGAAGCGATGCAAAAAAGTCTAAGATAGCTGTGCCTGTCCCATTTGGCCAGTTATGCGGATAGTAACGTCCGTTGTAACCGTGATCGTTAGTATGCGGGCACCACAATACCGGCATGTTTATGCCAGCATCACCATAGCGTTCACAGCGCAAATTTTCTGGGATCGTTGCACGGGCTTGTAGCGCTAGATTGTTTTGGGTTAAAAATAGGTCACGGGTGGCTTCACCTTGGGCCACGGGAACAAGCCTGTCACTGGGGTTGTGGATGACCATAGCTGCTACGTTACCTTGGCACTCAGAGATGCTGATGCTCCCGCCGAGGCTGGCAATGGCTCGCAGCTTGTCACCCCGGGCGCAACCGAGGCTGCTCGAGAACCATCCACCTAAAGAGTGACCCAGCGCGTACACGTGATCTAGATCAATACAGTAGTTGGCGCTGTAGTACTCGAGCATGGCATCAAATAACGCATAATCACGCAGGCTACTTGCCCGATCACTTACGTCTGACCAACTGTAGCCGTCGCCTCGAGGTAAACCTTGTGGGTAGATAATTAACGCGTCTGTCCAATGATTCTCAATACCGTAATAACGACGTACCTGATGGTTGGCATTGGTACGACCATGAAAGGCAAAAACTAATTTAAACGCGTTGTTAGGATCGTAACCGTCTGGTACCACCGTGATGAGCTGCCGGTCACGCCCGCCCACGCGCAAACTGGCAAGTGGTGTGGGAGCAGCTCGGCCGCAACCTGCAGATAAATTGTGAGTTGTTCTCGGTGTAGGCGTTACTGGTGGTGCAGGAGCAGCTAGGGAGGCAAGTTGATCTGCGAGCAACGTACCTGCTGCCTCACCTGCAGGTTCAGTGACGTCAGGTTCAGTAACGTCAGCTCCAATAACATCAGTGGTCTCGGCAACACCGTTAGTCTCGGCAGCACCGTTGGTCTCGGCAACACCGTTAGTCGTATCAGGTGTTGCATCGGTGATGGCAAGGGTATCAACAGTAATTGTGGCTGGTGCAATGTCAGTAAGTGCGCCTTGGGCAGCGGGTGCAGGCACAATGGCGGCAATAAGCGCTGCGTTATCGCGAATAACCACTGCGCGGTAGATCAGTTGTGCCATAGCGTCGCGGGAGAGGGCCTCATCTGGCTGGTAACTGCCTTCCTCGAGCACAGCATAGTAGTGCACAAAATCTTGGTAAGGCGCATACCACGCGCTATCTTCAGGGCGTGTTGAGGTGCCACGTTCTTCGACTGGAAAGCCAAACGTCTGAATTACTAACTTGAGCGCCTCCGCGTATGTAACGGCTTCATCTGGGCGAAAGTAGAGTCCGTTAGGCTCGTCATAGCCGTGAATAACACCACTGTGTTTGGCCGCGCAAACGTAGCCAGCGTACCACTGACTCACGACATCCAAAAAACAAGCTGAGGCAGGTGGTGCTTCGCCCAGTTGTTCTGCCATGAGCAGGGCAGTGAGTTCAGCTCGGCTCACATTACCTGCAGGACGAAAGGTGCCGTCTGGATAGCCGCTTACGAGCTCGCGGTCTTGTAGGTAACGGATAGCTTCAGGGTAATCGCTTTGGTCAATATCATGAAATGCGGGTGCTTGTGCTGCCACAAACGGGCATATTACCAAGCAAAATAAGAAGGCATTAACTAACGTGTATACCTTCAACATGTGCACTTTTGTGCATTGAGGTTGTACATGTATGTGTTGAAGATAGCCTCTAGTACGGCTCAGATAATAGTCTTGCCGCGCGGTCATAAGCTGGTTACAACTTGGCCCGAGAAAGCCCTACGAGTCGTTTGGATAAGCATTACCGCGTACCTTAACACAGCACATGACAGAACATAAACGTTCATGATGAATGTCAGTTTAGACAAATGGCGCGTGCATTACCGTCAAGCTTTTCATCTTGTTGGGCACAGATTACAGGGCACAGATAGCAGTTACACAAGATGTTGTTACGGACTTACTGACATGTGGCTATTGCTTGTTGGAAAGGGAGAAGGGGAACATGGGGGAAAGGGGGATTTCATCAGCGACAGCCTAAATTCACCGTAATACATGTATCACGACATCGTGAGGTTGCTAAGATTATTGGATACTGAATTGTAGAGATTACAAACACCAACACTACTTAAACAGTCTTGGTTAAATAGTATTGGCGCGTTCTAGAAGCTCGAGTATCTCGTCAAGTTGAAATAGGCTGAGCATATCGCTTAGATGGGCGACAACAGATGCATGCTTAGGGTCATCTGCTAAGGTTTGGACGTGGTCAAGTGCCGCTGTAACATCACCTACAGATAGCAGCTCGAGTAACGTCTCTCGCCACGTGCCAGACAATGCTGCAACATTTGCCACAAGGCTATTACTGACAACGTCTGTTTCTGTAGAAGCTGCAACTAGACTATCTCGGCTAGTAAGATTTTGACGGCCAGTAGTAACATCACTAGGCGTAGTTGTAAGTGATGTGTTGATTAGCAACCCTTGAGATGATGTTGCTTTGTCTAACAAAGGTACATCTGTAGGCGCATCTGATGGCGTGACGTGGTCGTGTCGGAAATATTTAACGACTGTTTGCAAAAGTGTGTCTCTTGAAAAAGGCTTGTGTAAAAACTCGTCACAACCTGCCTCTAAGACCTGCTGCCGCCCCTCTTCAAATACACTGGCTGTTAATGCAATAATAGTAATGCTATTACCAAGTGCTTTACGAATAGCTTGCGTGGCTTCTAAGCCGTTCATCTCAGGCATGGCAATATCCATTAACACCAGCTTAGGGCGTTCAGATAGGGCAATCTCTAAAGCTTCACGTCCATTTTTGGCGTGGCTAATATGAAAGCCCAAGGGCCTCAACATGGCGTTGATTAACATGTAGGTAGCCTCGACATCATCAGCAACTAGAATATGATGCCCTGCGCCCTGACCTACCATGTCAATTGAGTTGGGTGAGGTTTCTAAAGTGCTATCTTTGACAGCTTGCTGAGGCGCCTGATACGGCAAAATTAAGCGAAACGTACTGCCATGACCTTCGCGGCTACTCACTTCAATGGTGCCGCCCATGGCATCTACAAAGCGTTTGGTAATAGAAAGACCAAGACCTGAGCCACCGTGTTTTTTGCCCTTCTTAAGCTGGACAAAAGGTTCAAAGAGTTGGGGTAAATCGTGGGAAGCAATGCCCGGTCCAGTATCTTGAATGGCATAGTGAAGGTTGTCACCTAGGTGTTGAACTTGCAAAGATACGCTGCCGTCTTGAGTAAACTTAACAGCGTTACCAAGTAAGTTAATGAGGATTTGACGGAGCTTGTTGGCATCACAAAAAACGTGCTTAGGTGCGTCCTGTAAGTCGAAACTCAGATTAATACCTTTGCTGCTAGCTTGTACCTCGAACATTTCATACAAGCCTATAAGCAGCATGCGTAAATCGACAGTGTCAGGATTGAGATCAACTTGCCCAGCTTCAAATTTAGAAAGCTCGAGTACATCATTAATTAACGTAAGTAGGTAGTGCCCACTATCGTATAAAGTGTTGATTTGTTTACGTCTGTGCTCAGGAATATCATTTGCTTCTTTAAGAAGTTCGGCAAACCCAAGAACAGATGTTAAAGGCGTGCGTAGTTCGTGGCTAACATTGGCAATAAACATGCTCTTAACGCGGTTGGCACTTTCAGCTTGTTCTTTGTCTTGTTTAAGGGCCTCTTCAGCGCGTTTACGGGCAGTAATGTCAAGTCCCAGCGCACCCTTGCCGATAATGTTGCCTTGGGCGTTTCGTACCGGAAACCGTAAGCTCGAGATATGCCGACCACGTTGATCTTCATAATCATTAGTCAGGGATATGCCGTCGTCAAAGATTTTAGGGTTGTCTTGGTTCCAAGTATTAACTAAGTTTGTTGGAAAAAACTCTCGGCTATTGCGGCCGACCATCTGTTCTGGGGTGGTACCTGCCGCTGCTGCTTTAGCTCTATTAACAAGCAAATAATTGCTATCTCGATCAACAATCATAAGCTGAGAAGGCACAGCATCAATAATGCTTTCCAAGAACGCCCGCTGCTCGGCAAAGCCAAGGCGTGTACGTTTTTCCTTGGTAATGTCTTGAACAACACCCCACAAACGTACAACTTTACCAACGCGTTGATCCAGCACAGGACGGCCAATGGCCCTAACCCACTTGGCAGTACCTGCAGCAGAGATAAACGGAAGCTCGAGGTCATAAGGCTCAATGTTAGTAACAGCTTGGTCAATCGCTGCTTCTAAGCGTTCACGCGCACCTTCAGGATAGTACGACAGACCTTCATCAATATTAAGTGTACTGCCCACAGGTAGATCGTGTAGCCGGTAAACTTCATCACTCCAAGTAAGGTCACCCGTTGCCAAATCAAGCACCCACCCACCTATTTGGGCAATACGCTCGGTAGTTTCCAGAAGCCGTTGCAACGTAACGGGGATGTTATTTACAGACATTTGAGCGTCTAGGTCAGCCCATTCTGGTGAATTAATGGGTGTGTTGTTAGGTGTATTTGTAGGTGCTGACAAGTCGCTTATATCGCTCTGTTGGAAGGTATCTTCAGGCGCTGCATAGCGCGACAGATAATTCCAGAAGAGGTCGTCGTACATGTCGTTGTTATCTGAGCTCACGCTGTGCTTACCTCAGTTTACGTTGTATTCGTTGCTAAGTTGCTTGATACTGCTTTGATGACTATTTTGAGCATAAGTAGTTAAATACTATAGGTCTGACGTATCAACACCCTTGGACAGTAGCTATACACAGCGTTGACAATAACTACTCATCGTAGGTTCTAGATGAACACCTTACAGTGAAGTCAGGACACATACACCAAATCTTCACGTTAGATCTTAGGCGCACACACCTCATTACCACCTTGAGTTTGTGCTCGTTGTAGCTGTGCTTGGGCAGCTTGCAAGATGTGCTGATGCGTGCCGTCTAGTTGATGTATGTTATCAGAACGTGTGACATGTGAGGTCAACGTTTCACTGCTGGCAACACCTATGCTAACCGTGAGATGACCTATAGAGTGCTGTCCCCAGTCATAGGCTGAAATGCTCGAGCGCAGCCGTTCAGCAGCCGCTAAAGCAGTTGCCAAAGGTGTATTTGTTAGGATAACACCAAAACTGCGGCCCTTGTAGTGACTGATCTGCGCATCACTAGCTAAGTTTGCTTGCATTAAACGCGCGACATGGTGTAGCAGATTACTATGGTTAGAAGCTGTAGAATTTACGTCTGGGCTGTCATTAAGCTGATCATCAAGGGCAATCAGCATAAGTCCCAGTGGCGTAGTTTGGGCTAGGCTGTGTTGCCAAGCTTGTTTTAACAAGGTATCAAATTGATCGTGGGTGTAAAGTCTAGTACGTGTATCTTGTGAACTACTTGTCGAAGGTTCAGTGGCAATTGCACCAGCTGAGGCAGATGCCCTACTCGTTGTGGTGGTAGCGACATAATTACTGGATGATACAGATGTGTCTAGTTCTTGCGAGGTACTTTCTACAGGTAGAGGTTGTTGGCTAGCTTGCTGATCGGGTTGTTGACCAGCTTGTTGACTATGCCGGGACGCTTCAACATGTTTTTTTACGGCAGATAGTACATCGTCGCGTTTGAAGGGTTTAACAATGTAATCTACTGCACCCCGGTGAAAGGCTTGTTTCTTAAAGCCCTCATCACTGAGCCCACTGATGAACACGATGGGAATATCCACTGTGTCAGGATCGGCTTGTAAATGTTCAGCAACCTCATAGCCAGACATACGGGGCATCATGACATCTAACAAAATGATGTCGGGCTTAGCACTGGCAACAGCGTTAAGCGCCAAGTCCCCTCGTGGCACAGCCCGCACGTTATGACCAGCAGCTTTTAAGTAAGCAGCTAGCAGTTGTAAGTTGATGGGCATGTCATCAACAATTAGCACGTTGGCTGGGACCGCCATGGAATAGTCAGTAGAGGGAGACATAATAATTTAGTTTACTACGATTAATCTTGGTTAGCACCGAATAGCGTAGCAGCTCACAAACATAAGATGAGGTGTATATTAACGAGCTAGCGTCCTTAACAACATGACTATTGATTACAATAGCTGCTGAGCCAGCCCTGTTAATGGCAGCTCGCAGTGGCAAGACTCGAACTTAATCTACAGGCAAAATGAGAGAGTTGAGGTCTCGAGGATACAAGGTCAAAAATTCAGGGCCACTATCTGTCACTAAAATAGTATCTGAGTGGCGGAACCCGCCCACACCTGGTGCATATAACCCCGGCTCAACTGTGAAAAGCATCCCTGATTCCATGATGGTCTCATCGCCAATGTCTAGAAACGGCCCTTCGTGATAACGAATGCCGATGTTGTGTCCCACATGGTGACGCCAATTGTCCCAAAGATTGTGCGTATCAATGTAGTCACGCACGGCTTGGTCTACCGAAGCACAAGGTTTACCAACGACACAGGCTGCAATGGCAAGGTCTTGTAGCGCGAGCATGTGGTCAAATAGGCGGCGTTGTTCGCTACTGGGTTCACCCATGAACATGGTGCGCTCGAGCTCACTGTAGTAGCCGAACATAGGACAACTTGCACCTGTGACTAACGTATCACCAGCTTTGAACACTGCGTTAATGTTGAGGCTGTGGGGTAGTGCGCTGTGCTCGCCAATTTGTCCACGGTAGATGGCCATAGGCCCGTTACCACCCCAAGACAGCGCTTTGTACGCACCTTCGTAGTGGGCTAATAACTGTTGACCTGCTTCAAAGCCTGCCCGCATGGAGACATCACTTTCGGTTAAACCCACTTTGGTGTAGTCCTGCAAAAATTGGTGGGCCACGCTCGCCCAATAGGCAGATTCGCGAATGAGTGCAACCTCGTGTTCACTCTTAACGTACATCACCGTATCAAGGTCAGCTAAGGTGCTTTTGAAGGTAACGTCTAGCAGCTCAGGCAAGCTCGGACCGCGGTAGCCCATAATCATGCCGTAGCCGGGACCGTCGCCAAGAAAAGTGCCGCTGTCCATATCGAGCTGCTTGAGAACATCCGCAAGGTAGGTCATCGGGTGCATTTCACTAGGGTATTCGGGGTAACTTACCACCCGGTCGACGTAAGCGTAGGCCTCAGCGTGTTCAACCTCTAGGCGGGGTACAAATAACACCGTTTCACCACTGGCGCTAATAACTAAGCCAATTGGGCGCTCAGTAGGCGCAAAGGCAAACCCGCACAGATAAAAAATGTAGGTATTACCCCACCACACAAAACCGTTGGCATTGTGCTTAGGTAGCCACTGCAAAATGCGCTCACGCCGGGCTTGGTATTCACTTTCAGGAATGGGTGTAGCTTTAGGATGCGTGTGCATTGGGGACATGACAACCTCATTTCTTGAGCGGTAAACGGCGATACTTGATGGTATTCGGGTGTGAGATGTTGGCTTGATGAATGCTTTTGATGAAAGCCAAGGCTGATGTAGTGAGTCTTAGTGTATCCAAGTTGTCGCAGTTTATTGCGTGTTGATGACACCTAAGCTTGAAAGTGTGCACAAAGTGAGCCTTCAAGGGCTCAAATCTAACTGAGCTATGTGGGTGCCAGTGAGACTATTCAGTGAAAGCACAATGCTTATTGTATTGCTATAACATAGATAAATATAATCTGGATATATTGCAAAAATTCGTGAGATGCGTATGCAGGTAATATATTGTGATAATTTCTTTGTTTCTTGTGAGCATATTGACAAAGATGGTTAAGCTGCTTTGCCAACTGTTAACACGATAAGGTGTACAGGTGCACACCTAGCTTGATAAGCTGATGTTTATGCGGTATCGAAGACTACTTATTCAACCTGACAGGCGTATCTTGTGGCGTCGTTTTTAGTTAAGCGCGTTTTGCTTGCGCTACCGGCCTTGTTTGGGGTTACGTTTATTGTGTTTGCACTTATGCGTGCAGTGCCTGGTGATGTGGTGACGCAATTGGTTGGGCTCGAGGGCAACGTGTCGGCTGAGCGACTTGAAGAAATGCGCCGTATGTTCGGGTTAGACTTACCCATTCACGAACAATTTGGCGCGTGGTTTGGAGCAGCTATTCGTGGTGATTTAGGGAGTTCACTGCGCACGGGCCGGCCTGTCATGCAAGATTTGGCCTTGCGTTTTCCAGTCACACTACAGTTAACAGTATTTAGTCTTGCGATCACCTTAATCTTGGCAATTCCTTTAGGCATTGTTGCAGCGGTGTGGCGCGGCACCATGATTGATTACGGACTGTCAATGCTTGCACTCTTAGGTTTATCAATTCCAGGATTTTTCCTGGGAATTTTGCTAGTGTTACTGTTCTCACTCCAGTTAAGGTGGTTACCGCCAGCAGGCTACATACCGTTGCAGGAAGATCTTGGCAATAACTTGCGGCATATGCTTTTGCCGTCGCTGTCGCTCGGAGTAATTTTAGCGGCTGCGACCATGCGAATTATGCGCTCGAGCCTACTTGAAATCCTCGGCCGCGATTATATTCGCACGGCCCGCGCCAAAGGCCTCAGTTGGAGTATGACGACCTTACGCCATGCGCTGCGTAATGCCCTGATTCCGGTAATTACGGTGGTTGGTTTGCAGTTTGGGACTCTACTTGGCGGTGCGGTGATTATTGAGCAGGTATTTAGCTTGCCTGGTATTGGTAGGTTTGCACTCGAGGGTATCAACCTACGCGACTACCCGGTGGTGCAAGGTGCTGTGCTTATGATTGCACTGTCGTTCATTATTGTGAACTTACTGGTTGACGTGTTGTATTCGCTCATTGACCCAAGAATTCGCTATGACTAGAAGCTTACTTGTTAAGGACATTGTGTGATTAACGCGTCGAAAGTATCTACACCAGACCAACCTGCACACCACAAACGCCCAGCTTGGTGGCAGAATTTACTGCGGAGTCCGTCGGGCTTAACTGGACTCATCATCATCATGTTAATTACCGTGTCTGCACTGCTGGCACCATGGCTTGCCCCACACGACCCCATTGCCTTAAGTCCGCCCGCGCGTTTACAGGGCCCCAGTGCAACCCACCCGCTAGGTACAGATCAGTTTGGGCGCGATACCCTAAGCCGCATCATTTATGGTGGACGTATTTCCTTGGTAGTGGCCCTAAGTTCTATTTCTATAGCTGCGCTAGTAGGCGGTAGTTTGGGGCTGTTAAGCGGATATTACCGAGGGTGGGTAGACGCGTTAACCATGCGCTTTACAGACATTTTACTATCTTTCCCAGCCATTCTGCTGGCTATTGCACTCCTTGCGTTTTTTGGCGGCGGGTTACTTAACCTAGTTTTGGCCATCGGGATTATTTACACTGGGCCGTTTGTGCGAGTAGCTAGGGCCGCTGTCATGAGTGTGCGCCAAGAGCTTTATGTTGAATCCAACCGGGCGCTAGGTGCTAGTGATGGGCGCGTGTTATTACTGGCAATTTTACCCAACGCGGCAGCACCTTTACTCATTGAGATTACGCTGCGGCTTGCTTATGCTATTTTGGCAGAAGCTTCCCTGTCGTTTTTGGGGCTTGGCACGCAACCACCAGCGCCAAGTTGGGGGCAGATGATTGCTGACAACCGCCGCTTTTTAGCGCTCAATGCGTGGGCGTCAGTGGCACCGGGGCTTATTATTATGATTACGGTTTTAGGGTTTAATTTATTGGGTGATGGTCTTAGAGATGTGCTTGATCCACGGCTCGAGCGCCGCTAACGCGTCCGGTATTGAATCGTAACGGCTCGAGCTAAGATTGAAGATAAACCACATCCTTCAGATAAAATTTCTAATGTAACCATCAGACACTGATGATTTCTAACACAGACCATCCTCACAGAGTTTTACAAACGCACAAACAGCACGTTCCGCGTGACTTGTAAGGTCCTCCTCAGTAGGAGGATTTTCACCTAGTAACACGCGAATTTGCCAGTCTTGGACAATGAGCCCGTAAAGTAGTTGAAACGCACGTGCTGGGTCAGTGATGGTTAACTTGCCATCCTCAGCACAGTTTTTTAGATAGCGCTCAACAATGGGCCCTGCTGTATGGCGGCCGTGTTGCAAAAGCACGCTGGCAAGTTCAGGTGCTGCCATGGCTGCGCGGTTTAGTGACACAGACGGCTCTCCTAGTAGTAACTTGAGAAAACCTAGCGTAAATGCTGTCAATGTTTCTTGGACATCTTGACGACCATCAAACGCGGTATTGAGACGTGCCACTGTGGCTTCAGCCTGGTGTTGGATGAGTACTGCAAAAAGCCCTTCTTTACTCCCAAACCAGGTGTAGAGCGTCTCTTTAGACGCACCTGCACGCTTGGCAATGCCTAACATGGTGATTTTGTCGTAGCCTTTGTCAGTTAATTCAGCAAGTGCTGCTTGAATGACTGCCTCACGGCGAGCGGGTTCTTCACTTGCTTTAGGTCGTCCACGTTTTGCCATAGATCGTTTAATCATCTCCTCTTGACAATCGTACCAGCAAGTACGTATATTGACAACATGTTATTCGTACCAGAAAGTACGAATATTTTAGAGGGTGTGCTCGAGCCCCTTCTCAACATCATTCAAACAGGAGGCATCAAATGAAATTTCAACCTCAAACTCAATGGTTAGAAAATAGCAGTATTGCCCTATCCACCTTAGCGCTAGGCATTATGGCAGGCTTTTTTTGGACCTATGCGTTTAATGTAAATTTGGCCATGCTCGAGCTAGACGGCGCAACCTATGCAACTGTTCAGTCTTTGCTCAACATTAACGTGCGTCATCCTATGTTTTTTAGTTTTTTCTTTGGGGCAGGAGTGTTATCGGTTATAGCGCTCATAGCCAACGGCCGCAGGTGGCGTTCGGTTGTCTTTGGATTTTTGCTGATTGCCTGCATCAGCTATGTTGTTGGCATCATTTTGTTTACTCGTCAGGTCAACTTGCCCCTGAATTACTACACAGAGTCATGGGATCCGCAGCAATTGCCAGCTGATTGGGCAAGTATACGTAACCAATGGAACCGTGCCAACAGCTTGCGCGTCGGCACGTCGGGACTTGCATTTGTGTTGAGTTTAAGTGCACTACTAAGTCGAACTCAGCAGCCTGCCAGTGTAAGTCGTTCGACAGGCTAAATTCTGTCAGTCACTATCTTCAGATATTTCAGCTACCGTAAATTGCACGCAGTGATCTTGGGCATTGGCACCTTGCCACGCGCCCAGGGGTGAGCGCCGCAAGTTAGAAATAAGGCGGCAATCACGACCATCTTCAGAGATCATGTAAACCTGTTTGACTTCCCAGGTCGATAAGCGCACGGGCATCTCAGACAAAACTTCAAAGTAGATACCATTATCAGTTTCTTCAATCGCGGAAAGTGACAAGTTATCGTGGTCATCTAACACAACTTGAACACTGGTTGGCAGACCTTCTTGTGCGTAAGCACTGCTGGCAAACACGATTGCGACTAAGAAGCTAACCAGGAAGCTGACGAGGTAAAACCGTTTCATGTCACTTAGTATAGACCTTAAGCTGCCGTTCATGGTGATGATAAAGCCTCCCACAAGGTTGCATGAAGCTTAGCTAAAGGCAAGACTCAGTTCGATGATTTACTGCTCCTGCTCGAGCTTGGTGATATTTTGCTGCTTCCTGAGGTGGGTTTGGGGCTGTTTTGATATTTCTCGAGCTCTTTCAGCAAAACGTTTGGACTGGCATCATCTTGAGTTATTGGGTCCTTAGATGGCGGCTTTTGAGATGTTGGTTGCAAGGTTGCTCGAGCTTGTGAAGGTGCATGTGGCTGCGAGGTTGTAGATGCTACAGCTTTTGACGCGCTTGGCGTATGTTCTGGTGCGTCTAATGGTTTTGTGTAAGAGGACGTTGGCGGCCTGTGTTGCGGGTTTAATATCACTGAGGGTTTACGGCTCGCCTGCCGCAAGCGTCGATACTTAACGGCAAATGCTGCGGCGGATAAAGCCGCATCTTGTGACGGTGTTGCATGTGAGGGTGTTGCAAGTTGTGACTGAGCTGTACCATCACCCTCATAGCGAGGTTCAGTGGTACTTTGAGCCTCGGCAGTATCTAGAGTTTCAACAGTTTGAGGTTGGATATCGGTGACATTGGTAGCTGCGGCATGAGGATTGGGAGAGTCAATGGGGTCGTGGCTGTACGCAGTAGCATCCGCCTGAATATGAGGCGGGGAGACATTTACCTCGAGAGGCTGTGTGGTTGGTGGAATGTTATCAACCTCAATCCTTGGAGCTACCTCAGGCTGTTTGGCGATGGTTACATCGCCTGTATTTGAGTTTGTGGCATTGGTTTTGTTGACATTGAAGCGCTTTTTGGCTTCCAATAAAAAATTGTACGAAAGCTCTTCATAAAAGCCGGTTAAAAACCCAAAGACACTTAAAAACGCAAACTGCGCGCGAAAACGACCGGGGTCATCAATGCCAATAATGCCTACAAGGCCACTGGTACCTTCCCCAGAACCATCTCCAAAGAGTGTTGGAAACAGCGCGGTGATGGCAAAAAAGCTAATGGAGCTTAGGATGACACTCAAAATAGGTTTGAAAAACAGTGACCTCGAGTCCCCAACAATACTTCCGTTATCACTCACGTACTCATTTAATAGCGATGCCACGCTGCCAATCGCGCTCCAAATAATGAGCACAGCCGGTACACCAAAAAACTCCACACGCAGGACTGTCGTTACAAACAGTGGGTCAAACGCGTAGCCAGCAACCACAAATTGAAAAACAATAAAACTTAACGACGCGACAAAAAAGAAAAAGGTGCGCAGTAGGGCAATTTCTTCTGAGGAGGGTAAGCGTAACAGGACCCTGGCTTCCTCGAGCTGACCTTGCAACCAATCCAAGTCAGGGTTGGCTGAGCTTAAAATGCGGCGGCTCGAGCCCACCGTGGCGCGAATTTTAGCAGTAGTAATACTACTGACGTTGCGGTGAGTCAGTTCAGCCTCGAGCAAATCTGCCTCAGCTAGATAAGCATCAACACTGTCTTCCCCTACCAGCCGTTCCGCCCTAGCGCGCGTGTTGGAGTAGGCGTTAAACCGTAAAAAGTAGACGAGCTTGTCTATGTTAATGGCAGCAATACCTAAAATAACCGAGATGTAAATAGAACTGTTGAGTGTGCCAATAAAATTGTAGTAAATTGCCAGCACAATGGACCAAATTGAAATCTGAATTTTGAGGTTGTTTTCACTGCGGCGTCTACCGTAGCGTCTGCGTTTGAGGTTGGCGCTCCCATCTGCTTGCTTACTGTCACCTACTTGCTTAGCGGCACGGGCATCGCGCGGATCAAAGCTGCCCAGCAAAAAGAATAGTAGCGGTAGCATGAGCGGCAGTGGGGAATTGAGCAAGGGCGCAAAAGGTAGTAGTATCTCTTGCAACGCTTGCCAAAAAATTTCAAATTCTGTCATGGGTGTAACCTAATCAAGTATGTGTAGCAAATTAGTCTGACGAACATCAACATATCTATGAGTTTAGGATGAATGCGCTTAAAACCGCCCCAAAAGCATCACAGCCGTTGAGACTATAGTTGTAGGATGCCAGATTGCAGCTAGCCAATGGTGAATTTGTCCTCAACGAGGATTCATCCAAAGGTTGTGTCAGGAGTGCGAACTCATCTTTGACCGTACACATCACTCAAGGGACTAGCACGTATACTTCGAGCGTGGCTAATTTTTTGACAGCATTGCGTAACCAGGCTGCTTCTGGTGAAGATATATTTACCTTGCCAATGGGTAAGCGTGAGGTTTATGTGGTGGCTAGTCCTGTTTTAGCTGAGGCTATTTTGATAACCCACAAAGACAACTTTGTGAAACTAGGTGGAGATGGCAAAGCGTCTGGTCTGTCAGCTGTGTTAGGTGAGGGACTACTCACCAACAGCAATCGCAGCAGTTGGTTTCAGCAGCGGCGTATGATTCAGCCACTCCTTTACAAGCAGTCGCTTAGCGGTTGGACAGCGTTGATTGCCGAACAGACGAAAGTGATGTTAGCAAGTTGGCAGCCTAAGGCTGAGGTTGTATTGGATGAGGCATTGCTCGAGACCACCCTTAACATCATCTACCCACTCATGTTCGGGGTGACGGCAGAGGAGGCTCGAGCCACCCACAATCAGCTCATCCGCTTGCCGCTTCATCTTGCCACCGCCAAAAAGCGTGACGTGCGTACATTACGTGAACGACTTGACCCCATCATCCTAGATTTGATTCAAACCCGGCGGCAGGTTGTCGCAAGTACATCGGACGTAAACGCCTCAAATACAGCTAAATTAAATATAGGTCTTCCAACACCTTTACTGGATGCGCTCATTCAAGCCAAAGACGCTAGCACAGGCGAGACAATGAATGACATCCAACTGCGTGACGAAGTAGCGACGCTGATTTCAGCAGGTCACGAGACAACTGCCTATGCACTTACCTGGGCGTGCGCGCTCGTGGCACATTATCCGCAGGTACAAGAGCGTCTACAAGCTGAGCTAGATGGGTTTTTTGAAGCTGGAGGAGACGCACTTGATCTCCTCAAACTGCCTTACTTAAACGCCGTCTGGCAAGAAACCCTGCGACTTTATCCGACCATTCCTACAGCACCCCGTGTTTGTTTACAAGATACAACTTTGACTACCTCAACTGGCGATATGACCATTTCTCAAGGTGCGCGGGTGCTGGTGAGTATCTATCTCATCCAACGTCACCTAACGTACTGGCAAGATGCAGACATCTTCAGACCGGAGCGCTTTTTGGATGTTGATGCTACCAAAGCTGATGCCATTAAAGCTGATGAGTCACGCAAGCACAAACTTGCGTATATGCCCTTTGGTGCGGGCGAGCGGTTTTGTGTAGGGCGCGAGTTGGCGCGGCTCGAGGGGCTCATCATGCTGGCGCACTGTGTTTATCACATGAACTTTGACGACTTACCAACTTTACCTGTAGCAAATGTGGCCATCAGCTTGCTGCCCAAAGAACCGATTAAGGTACGTGTGTACGCGCGAACGGCCCAAATATCCAGCGAGATGTGATTTAATACAGTTAACAAAAGGAGGAAAGCATGAAACGAAGCTTCATTGTTAGTGCGCTCACCTTACTACTTGTGAGCAGTCTAGCCTTCGCCCAGACCTATGGTGGCGTGTTGCGTGCCGGGATGCAAACTGACCCGGTAGGGCTTGACCCGCACACAACTAACGCGACGGCCACGAGGAATATGCTCGAGAACGTCTACGACACCTTGGTGATGTTTGACAGTAGCGGCCTCATTGTGCCCGCGCTAGCTGAATCTTGGGAAACCTCAGAAGACGGCCTCACCTGGCGCGGCCGGTGCTGCTGCCGCGTACGGTCACAGCCGCGGCCGCCCGCGCCGCCCCCCTCA
>JBCCBI010000017.1:0-24634 GCA_039034155.1 Deinococcota bacterium
ATCAGAATCGGTAGCTGTTTCTACACCTTCCAGGTGAGTTAATTCGTTGACGAATTAACTGGAAAGCGTATTACTTGGGTAAGGTTTAGCTCATGAGAGCATCAGCTTTGACTGCTCAATAAAGTTGACCTTGATACTTTCACACTAGAGTTTACAATCGCCAGCGTGATGTGAGCGTCTTAACCAATAGGTGTATCAACTAAGTGTGTCAAGCAAGGTAGTTAATGCCATTTTGGACGATATGAACATACAAAATTGATTGTATGCAAGCCATTAAAAAACACCGTCACTTGCGCTCAGCACGCTTGGACTAGCATCATCTATCGGCTTACATATAACGCGCTTGTACGCTCTGTATCCACCTTGGTAGCTTAGTTGATGCCAAGACCGCCTCAGCTAACTACGCAAGCCTAGCTAGGACAGTACCTAAATAATAAGCATATACATTTTAATGATAGAGACAGCTGAGAGGCTTTACAAACAGCTCTCATCGCAGTTTAATGACTCGCTCATCTAAGACTCATGTTACCCTCTAAAATGCTGAAGGTATTTTTGTAGCTGTTCATAAAAACGTGACTCGAGCCACAAAACGCCTTGCTGAACAGCACTTTGGCAGACGTGCTTATTTAAATGTGCTAAACTAGACTAAATCGCTCAAGGTTCACCTAAAAGCTTTGGTTAACCTTTTAGCAGCAAAGGTTTAAAGTATGCCATCATCCAAATCTACTCATGTATCTGAACCTACCCGCGTACTCGAGCACACTGAGTCTGCAAGTAATAACAGTGAAAACATCGCTGTAAGTGATGACGTTATGTCCATGCGCAGTTTACTTAAAGAACACAACCTACGCTACAGCAAACCACGCGAGTTGATCTTGGCGTTTTTTCAAGAACAGGACCGTCACGTTAACGCTGAGGCAGTTTATGTCGCCCTCAAACAGCGCGGGCACAGTATGAGTTTATCTACTATTTACTTAAACTTAAACGCACTAAGCGAAGCAGGACTTATCCGTGAGTTTCCAAGCCCTACAGGTGAAACTATTTACGACAGCAACGTTCACGAGCACTATCACCTTATCTGTACTGAAACAGGCGAAAGCTTCGATATTCCTGTGATTGTGGTAGACGGTAAACCCATCACCCAGCTTATTAAGGAACAAGTTGAAACACTCACAGGTTGGCAGATTCAAGAGCCTGAGCTGGTGTTGCGCGGATCACCTCAGCAGGATTCACCTCAGCAGGGTTCACCTCAACAGGGTTCACCTCAGCAGGTTAAGCAACACCACATCGGTAAGCCCAGCTCGGATTAAACTACTATAAATTGCAGTCATTATTTCAATATCACGACATAACCCACACCCGCGTCAGTCAGTATGTGATCGACGCGGGTGTTTTGTGAAGGTTGAGGTCGCTGAAGGTTGAGGTTGCCACGAAACGCAAGATAGCCCCCTTGTTTGCACTTTTTAAGCAGTGGTAAACTAGAAGTCGGAATGATTGTGAAAAGCTACACGAGGTGCTGTCATTTGAACTTGCATTGACCTTATAGTTAAGAACGCGTGCGCTGCATAACTTGTAGTGCTCGAGGCTAGCACTTCACCGTAACTCGATAAAGTTAGACCATATTAATGTGTACATATAGTCGTAGTTCACTAGATGCCATCACACTGTCTTAGCTAATGTTCACTTAGTTGATGTCCGCGTAATTTATGAGGCTGTTGATACCTGCGTTGTAGGACCACAACCGTGTAGTACTACAGCCACTAGGAGGAGTTTGTGTACTTTCATCTGTTGATGATGTTTTTAGCCGCTGGCACCATCGGCGTGCTGGCCATTGTTGTGGGGGGTATTTTAGGACCTAAAAAGGCTACAGACGTCAAGTTAGATGCCTATGAGTCAGGCAACCCGGTTGAGGGATCTGCCCGCGAGCGTTTTCCAATTCACTTTTACTTAGTCGCCATGCTGTTTATCATTTTTGATATTGAGACAGCATTTTTTTATCCGCTAGCCGTTAAATTTCGGGCAGCGCCCGTGTTTTTGTTTGTGAACGCCATTATTTTTGTAGCTATTTTAGCCGTTGGGTATGTTTATATTCTTAAAAAAGGCGTCCTCAACTGGAAGTGAGAGAGTTATGTCACTTATAGATTTATTTGAAAAAGATGTTCAAGAGTTAGAAAACGAGGGGATTTTGTTCAGCTCGCTCGAGAAACTCGTCGCGTGGGGCCGCTCTAACAGCCTCTGGCCAGCAACCTTTGGGTTAGCTTGTTGCGCCATTGAAATGATGCAATCAACCAATTCACGTAACGACCTCGCCCGCTTTGGGTCTGAGGTGTTTCGAGCTAGCCCACGCCAGTCAGACGTCATGATTGTAGCTGGGCGGCTTTCTAAAAAGATGGCCCCAATTATGCGCCGCGTTTATGACCAAATGCCCGACCCTAAGTGGGTTATTTCTATGGGCGCGTGTGCGTCTTCGGGCGGTATGTTTAACAACTACGCCATTGTGCAAAATGTAGATTCAGTGGTTCCGGTAGACGTCTTTGTGCCCGGTTGTCCACCGCGTCCAGAAGCTCTTGTTTACGGTGTTATGCAACTGCAAAAGAAAGTTCGTGGACAAGCGTTCGATCAAAAAGGCATTGAATTACCCATGGTTGAAGGCTGGAAGTCATGAGCCTTACCGAAAGTGTAGTGACGGAGCTTAAAGCGCTAGGCGGCAAGCCGGCTGAATTTAAGCAGATGGTCAGTGTCACGGTAGACGTAAGTGACATTGTGAACGCCGTGCAAACTGCCAAAAGCGCTGGCTTCAACATGATTTCTGATGTGATGGGGGTCGATTACCTCAACTACCCCCAACACCAGGGTAAACGCTTTAGTGTCATTTACAACCTCTACAGCATTACTGAGAATGAGCGCATGTTCATCCGCATAAATGTGAACGATGGTGACAGCGTTCCAACCATTACTGGGGTTTGGCATGGCGCAAACTTTATGGAGCGCGAAGTCTACGACATGTACGGCATCACCTTTGAAAATCACCCTGACCTGCGCAAAATTATTACGCCCGAAGACTTAGACGGCTACCCACTCCGCAAAGACTTTCCCATTGGGGAAACACCTACGGTCTTTAACGATGGCCGCTTTATTGACCCTGCTGCGTTTCGCGCCGGTCTCACTGGGCAAGACAGCGGACTTTCGGGTCATCAAGGTGGTATGCGTAAAGGCTACAGTGCAGATGCTCCTATGCCAGACGCGCCCAAGGAGGCCTAAATGACGATTCCTAAGCCTAGTCCTTTAACTCAGCCTGGCGTTACCGTAAGTGATATTGAAACAGCCAGTGAGTTTGAAACCAAGCTCATGCGTTTAAACGTAGGGCCCCAACACCCCAGCACCCACGGTGTGCTGCGTGTCGTTGTGGACTTAGACGGTGAAACAGTTAAGCGCTTGGTACCACAAATTGGTTACCTGCATACTGGCTTTGAAAAAACGATGGAGCACCGCACTTATCAGCAGTGTGTGACGTACTCCAACCGCATGGACTACCTGCACGGCTTTGGACACGACCTTGCCTACGTGCTATCCGCTGAAAAACTGCTAGATGCACAAGTACCTGTGCGCGCGCAGCAAGTGCGGGTGATTCTTACCGAACTCAACCGCATCGCTAGCCACTTAGTCTTCTTTGGCACGGGTATTTTAGATATGGGCGCACTCACGCTCTTTTTCTACACCATGCGCGAACGTGAGCAAATCCTTGACCTGTTTGAGATGGTCTGCGGTGTGCGTATGAACTACGGATATTTCCGGGTAGGTGGACTCTCTAAAGACATCCCCGAAGGTTTTGTAGAGGCAGCACGCAAGTTTATAAGTGGTTTCCCTAAAATGATCGACCAATACGCCACTATGTTTGCCAAGAACGATATTTTTGTGGGACGCACAACAGGTGTTGGCGTTTTAACGGGTGAACAAGCGTTAGATTACGGGCTTACTGGACCGTCTTTGAGGGCTAGCGACGTGAGCTTAGACTTCCGCAAAGCGCAACCTTACAGTGGCTACGAAAACTACGACTTTGATGTACCTACCTCAGACAAAGGTGATGTAAATGCGCGCTTTATGGTGCGTATGGAAGAAATGGCTGAAAGCCTCAAGATTGTCGAGCAGGCACTGGACGCGCTCGAGCCTGGCCCCGTCAAAGACCCTGACAGGCGCATTAGCTTGCCACCCCGTCAAGAGCTCGAGACCTCTATGGAAGCTGTCATCTTCCACTTCAAACTTGCTACTGAAGGTTTCCATCCACCACGCGGTGAGGTCTATGTACCCACCGAAAGTGCGCGCGGTGAACTTGGTTACTATCTTGTTAGTGACGGCGGCAGTATGCCCTACCGCGTCAAAGCTCGCGTTCCCAGCCTCATCAACTTGCAGAGCTTAGAACCTGCGTGTATCGACGGGGTTTTTGCCGACATGGTGGCCAACATTGCCAGCCTCGACCCGGTGATGGGCGATGTTGACAAATAGATGCAGGTACGAGTTAGACGTGAGTCAGTGACTACTATGCGAACACGTGCAATAGGAGCATTTTTTGGTATTGGCGTTGGACTCACTGCATGCGTATTCTTAGGCAAGTTATTTGGCATTCACCTCAACACTATTTTAAGCGGGTTGGGAATCGGTGGCGGGATCGCAGTTGCCACCCTAGTTGTTATCAAAACGTTGTTCAATAAACCCACACCCTCACTTCAAACACCTACTCCAAAGGATTATGAGCTATGACGCAACTCCCAGTCATCACACCTTACTTTGCTGACAAGCAAGAGGTGGTCGACGAAATTTTAGGACGTTACCCTGATTACGGGCGGCGCAGTGCTGTTATGCCCTTACTTTGGGAAGTGCAACGCGGCGAGCGGCACATTAACGAAGCGCGCATTGCTGAAATTGCCGATATTGTGGGCATGCACGCTACCGAAGTTAAAGGCGTGATGAGTTTTTACTCGACCTATCACGAACATCCAGTTGGTAAATACCACCTGCAAGTGTGTGCCACCTTATCCTGCTCACTAGCTGGCGCTGACGAAATGTATGACTATTTGGTGGATAAACTTGGTATCGTTAATGGTGAAACTGACAAAGAAGGACGTTTTAGCATTCAAAAAGTAGAGTGCTTAGGCTCCTGTGGAACAGCCCCTGTGCTGCAAGTTAATGACACCTATTTTGAGTGTGTAACGCGCTCGAGGTGCCAACATCTTCTCGACCAAATGCGCGCTGATAGTTTGCCCGAACCGTGGCGTGAACGTGGTGGCGACAACGTAAGTGCAGAAAAAGCTCAACCCTTACAAACTCCCGCCAGCCAAACCTCTGGAGGTGAATCATGAGTGATGCGGTTGCCGATAAACCGCAAGCCATTACCAGCCGTCACGACCCACGCTACCAAGTCACCTTGTATGAACACGTGGGCGTCGAAAACGCCTGGACACTTGATTACTACTTAAGTCATGACGGCTATGGCGCTGCTAAAAAAGCGTTGACCACCATGCAACCCGATGATGTTGTGGGTGAGGTCAAAAAGTCTGGCTTACGTGGTCGTGGTGGCGCTGGTTTTCCTACCGGTGTCAAGTGGTCGTTTATGCCCAAACCAGACGGCCGTCAGCGCTTTATTTTGTGTAATGGTGATGAATCTGAACCAGGCTCATTCAAAGACCGCTATATTTTTGAAGATGACCCGCATCAACTTATTGAAGGCCTTATTATCGCCGGCTACGCAATTCAGGCGACAAAGGGCGTCGTATATATTCGTGGCGAGTATCACAAAGGCTATGAGCGCTTGGTTGCGGCTGTTAAAGAAGCCCGCGACGCAGGCTACCTCGGCAAGAATTTGTTTAATAGCGGCTTTGAGTTTGATGTGATTGTTCACCGTGGCGCGGGTGCTTACATTTGCGGTGAAGAAACAGCACTAATGAACTCGTTTGAAGGCTTGCGCGGTAATCCCCGCATGAAACCGCCGTTTCCAGCGCAAGCAGGCGTGTACGGACGCCCTACGACAATTAACAACGTCACCAGCATCACTAGTTCCGTGCATATCATCCGCCACGGCGCAAACTGGTTTGCAGGCATGGGGCCGGAAGATTCACGGGGCACCAAACTTTACCAAGTAAGCGGCTGCGTCAATAAACCCGGCGTATATGAAATGCCCATGGGTGCAACCTTTGGCGAGCTTATTCACGACTTTGCAGGCGGCACCAGTGAACCTGCGAAAGCGTTTATTCCGGGCGGCTCGAGCACGCCCATGGTGCCTTTTACCGACGAATATCTGTCAGCACCTATGAGTTACGACGGCATTGTAGAAAAAGGCTCTATGTTGGGGACCGGCGGTATCATTGTCATCCCCCAAGAAAAGTGCATCGTCAACTTTATGTGGAACTGCATTCGCTTTTATGGTCACGAGTCTTGCGGGAAGTGTACACCTTGCCGCGAAGGTGTGGCCACCTGGATGCCCAAAATGTTCCAAAAACTGGTTATGGGGCGCGGTGAACCGGGTGACCTCGAGCTCATTGAAACCATGTCAGACAACATCAAAGGAACTGGGTTTTGCGTTCATGCGGACGCTGCCATGTGGCCGATTGATGCTAGTATCAAACACTTCCGAGACGAATACGAGTACATCATTGAGCACGGTGTGTCTAAATACCCGCGCACGACATGGTGGAAGGACTAGGTGACGCGCTAGCTATGAAGGTTAAAGTTAACGAGATTGAACTTGACTTACCTGCGGGTACCTCTGCCATTGATGCCGTGTTCCAAGCAGGTTACGACGTCCCTTATTTTTGCTCACAAGAATATATGTCGCCCATTGGGGCTTGCCGGTTGTGTCTTGCTAAAGTGGGCGCACCTCGCAAAGACCGAGGCAGTGGTGAGTGGATTTTAGACGAAGAAACAGGCGAGCCTAAAATTTTTTGGTTCCCCAAACCCATGGCGACCTGCACAACTGCCGTCATGGAAGGCATGGTGATTGACACCAAGTGTGAAGAAACCAAGCGTGCCCAAAAAAGCATGATGGAATTTACGCTTATTAATCACCCGCTAGACTGCCCCGTCTGTGACAAAGGCGGTGCCTGTGAGTTGCAAGACCGCGCCTATGAATATGGTGATGGTGTTTCCCGCTTTGCATTTGATAAACGCCACCAAGAAAAACACCATGCGCTATCGCCTTTAATTACCCTTGACCGCGAACGCTGCATTCACTGCAAACGCTGTGTGCGCTACTTTGAAGAAATTCCCGGCGATGAGGTTTTAGACTTTATTGAACGTGGCGGACACACCTACATTGGCACGCTTGATGACGGCCTCCCCAGCAACTTTACGGGCAACATTACCGATATTTGTCCGGTGGGCGCGCTACTGGATTCGACCAGCCGTTTCCGCGGGCGCAACTGGGAGTACCGTCACACCCGCACGACATCTACCGATGATAGTTCGGGCAGTAGCATTATGGTGGATTCGCGTACCGGGCGTATTGAGCGCGTTAAAGCAGCTCGCCACACTAAAATTAACCACGACTGGCTTGATGATGGCACCCGTTTTGGGCATGAATACGTAGACGCACCTGAGCGCCTAAAAACACCCCTTATCAAAGAGGATGGGCAATTTCGTGAGGCGTCTTGGGAAGAGGCCAGTAGCTTAATTGCCGAAAGATTACAAGCTGCTAGTTCTGTTGGTGTGGCTGTAAGAGCCGATGCCACACTCGAGGAAGCCGTGGGCGCTCACGCCCTCGCAAAAGCCTTAAACGGTGCGTACGACTACTACCCCAAAACAGCAGCCTCAGTTGTGCCAGATGCACCGCAAGCCACCTTCGACGACCTTGCTACCAGTGATGCTATTTTGGTCATCAGCGACTTGACCGAAGAAGTGCCCATTGCCGACTTGCGGGTCAAAGACGCCCTTAAAGGTGTAACACCACCTGAACCGATGGCCCACGGCATCCCTATTGCTGACCTTCGGCTTAAAGAGCACATGCCCAAAAAGACTGATATTTTGACGGTGGCAGGACCCTATCACGTGGATTTGATGATCTATGCTGGGCGCAAGCTTACCTATGACCTTGGGCATGAGGTTGCACTGTTGAGTGCCTTGTTGAACCTTGCACAAGGCAAAGATGCTGAGGTAGCTGGGCTGGGCGCAGATCGTGATAGCCTCAACCCCCTAGTGAATCAACTTAAAGACAGTGACAATGCTGTGATTGCTTATGGCAGTTGGGTACTTGGTTCAGCAGAGGCTACATCACTGGTTAATGATTTAGCTGAAGCAGTTGATGCCAAGCTTTTGCCACTTGCACCAATGGCGAACAGCCGCGGGCTCGAGCTTATTGACACAACAGGCGATAACGTTCTTGGCAGTGCGTCGGCGCTACTTCTTTCTAATCTCAACCCAGCTCAGGATACTCAGCTCAAACAGCGTTTAGAAGGGCTCGAGTTCCTTGTAGTACACGACTGCTTCATGACCGAAACGGCTGAACTGGCAGATGTTATTTTGCCAGCTAAAACAGGCTACGAAAAAGAGGGAACCATCGTGAACCTCGAGGGACGCATGTTACCGCTTACTGCCGTCGATGTTGATGGTGGCGGTTCTGAAGACCTAACTGGTGTTGTCAAAGCTCTTGGTGATGCTCTTGGGTCGCGTCTGGACGGCCGCAGCGTGCGCAGCGCACGGCGCAAGCTCAAGGCTGATTGGGAAATTGACCTTGCTGAGCTACCTAGCGAAGGTGTCTTGCCCGACGAAAGCCTCTCCAATCACTTTCAAGCATCAACAGCATCATCATCTCCAGCAGATGTCAATGTTGTCATTGTGCCAACGATGGTGCGCCCGGAGTATCTCGCCTACAACCCCAGTTTAGAGACAGCACACGGCGCACTCAGTTTGCGCGTCCATCCAGATGATGCTAACAAGTACGGCTTACCCGTAGGTGAACGTGTCAAGCTAGATGTGTCTGGGGTAACTCGCTACTTAGTTGTGAAAGAAGACAATCGTGTTGCGCCAGGGCTGGCACTGGTACCTGCGCTCCCCGAGCAACCTCTCGGACTTGCGTTCGCCGATTTACAACGTGCTGAGCGCGCGCCTTTAGCAACACCAAAACCACCTGCACCTGTTGAACCCACACTGGAAGTGAGTGCCTAATGGAACCTCTCTACATCACCTTCTTAAAAGGACTCACCCTCTGTGGCGTGTTGTTGGGTGCGTTTGCCTATCTCACTCTGGTAGAGCGGCGTGTATTAGCGCGTTTGCAGCACCGTTTAGGACCCAACCGCGTGGGCCCGTTTGGACTCTTACAGCCGATTGCAGATGCCATTAAGTCTATTTTTAAAGAAGACATTGTCGTTTCTGCAGCCGATAAGTTTGTGTTCTACCTAGCGCCAATGGTCAGCATCACCTTTGCACTAACTGCCTTTGGTGCGATTCCAGCCGGCCCAGCCGGGAGCTTTTTTGGCTACGACCCATGGATTATGGACTTGGATGTTGGTCTGTTGTTTGTGTTTGCCACAACCAGCATTGGTGTCTACGGCATCTTTTTAGCGGGTTGGGCATCTAACAGTAAATACTCGCTCATGGGCGGCTTGCGGTCATCTGCCCAGCTTATTAGCTACGAGCTAGGTTTAGGCTTGTCCGTCCTTGGCGTCATCATGATTACGGGCACGTTGAACTTGCGCGAAATTGTGGACTGGCAATCCAACGTCACTATGCTTATCTTGCTGCAACCTGTTGCCTTTGTGACCTTTCTTATTTCAGCCATTGCGGAGGTTAACCGCACCCCGTTTGACTTACCGGAAGCTGAGCAAGAAATTGTAGCGGGGTATTTGACAGAGTACTCGAGCATCAAGTGGGCGCTTTTTCAAATGGCAGAGTATGTCAATATGCTTACCGCTGCAGCGTTTATGAGCACGCTCTTTTTGGGTGGTTGGCGCGGGCCGCAATTTTTAGACGCGCTTATTCCGGGTGTCTCGAGCATCCCGTTTATCTGGCTTATTGCCAAAATGGCCTTGTTCATGTTTTTGTTCATGTGGTTGCGTGGCACCTTACCCAGAATGCGCTATGACCAACTCATGCGCTTTGGCTGGATTTGGCTTTTTGAAATTGCCTTGTTTAGTGCCCTGGTTACTGGGGCTGTACTTATCTTCATTTAGGGAGACACCATGAGTGTTTTAGATATTGCCAAAGGCATGGGAGTGACGCTCGGGCACATGTTTAAAAAGCCCGTAACCGTGCGCTACCCCGAGCAACCGGCAGAGGTTAAGCCGCGGTTTCGAGGACGGCATCATTTACTACGCCATCCGAACGGTCTTGAAAAATGCATCGGGTGCAGTCTATGTGCCGCAGCGTGTCCATCGTATTGCATTTACGTCGAGGCTGCTGAAAACGACCCAGACAATCCTAATGCACCTGGCGAGCGTTACGCTAAAATTTACGAAATCAACATGTTGCGCTGTATTTTTTGCGGCATGTGTGAGGAAGCTTGCCCAACTGGTGCCATCGTATTGGGTCACGAGTTTGAGCTAGCTGATTTTCGCTACGATGACTTTACCTATGGCAAACCTGATTTACTCGTTGGCACAACGGGTAGTAAATGGCAACGCCGCGAAGCAGATCAAGCAGGCAAAGACGTTCAACTTGGGTTCCAAGCCGATGGGCGCGACGAGCTCGAGGGTGTTGGTTACTGAGTTTTTTGGTCCAGACAAATTAGGCAACTATTTTGGGCGGGGTTTCCCGTCCATTATTTTGCCGGGTGGTCTCGAGAGTTGTTATCACCTAGCAACATCACAATTCAGTGATACAAACGTTTCAGCTGATAAAATCTCCCCTTCTCCCTTTCACTCCTTCCCCCTTGCTAGAACGCACCATCACGTGTCGGGTAGCTGTAACAGCACCTTGCAAACCTGCTATTGATATCAGCACCTGTTTGCACACTCACCCTCAAACAACTAGCGACATCCCTCGAGTTCATCACCTTATCTTGGTAAGTACCCTTAAAAATACCCCCAAAGACATCAACTGATTCTTTCAAGCTGCTCACAAAAAAGGTATGATTTGGCGTTTAGCGTTTTTATGCGCTTATCTTGGTCAGTACATTCAGCTTAGTTGATGTGTTTGTCTTATTAAATTCCAGTTCCCGGATAGGGAGGTAAATACTATTATCGTCTTTACACTGCTTGCAGCCCTCATGATAGTTGGCGCTGTAGGGGTTATTACACTCAAACAACCTGTTCACGCTGCGCTCTCGCTGGTCGGAACGCTGCTCACGCTAGCCACCATCTACGTGGGGCTAGAAGCGCACTTTTTGGCGTCCATTCAGGTGATTGTTTATGCGGGTGCCATCATGGTGCTTTTTTTGTTTGTCATTATGCTCCTCAACATTCAACAAGACCCTGGCCCCGGTGCGTTTAAATGGCTCAGACCAGCTGCCTATGGGGTCGCAGTTGTGGTAGGACTGGCCCTGATCGCAGCAGTTACCCAAAACACGCCCCCCCTACCTGCGCCTGAAATTATTGATGCTACCCTCGCAGGCGGCGGGCCAGAGGCCATTGGCACAGCGCTATTTCGCGACTTTGTGCTGGCGTTTCAACTAGTTGGCGTGCTGCTGCTTACTGGGATTATTGGTGCGGTCAGTCTAGTGCAGCGCAAAGCGGTAAGTGTTCAAGAAGCTGAAACTGAGCGGCCGCTCGAGGCAGTCAGTAGCTAATGGTCCCTACCGAATATTACGTCGCACTTAGCGCCATCATCTTTACGATTGGCGCACTAGGCGTGCTTACTCGCCGCAGTGCCATTATGATTTTTTTGTCGGTTGAACTCATGTTAAACGCAGCTAACTTGGCACTGGTCGCCTACGCCCGTCAGTGGAGTGCTGCAGGTGCCGACGTTGCTTTGTCCGGTCAAGCAGCGGTATTTATTATTCTGGCAATTGCTGCTGCCGAGGTTGCTGTGGGCTTAGGTATTTTAGTTGCTATTTTCCGCTACCGCGCTTCATCCGACGTAGACGGGCTTGCTCAGGTGAGGTTGTGATGGGAGTGAGATTATGACCGTTGCCATTGCTGCATTTGCACCGCTTATCACACTACTAGGCGCACTTACCACAGGTTTACTTGGTAAAAAACTCAAAGAACCGTGGGCTGGCATCATCGCCAGTAGTGCCGTGGGACTTGCCTTTGGTCTTGCCTGTTTAGCATTTATTGGACTCACCCAAACAGACAGTGTTCGTGTACCCCTCTGGTCATATTTACAAGCAGGCGGGTTTAACCTCTCGCTTGGATTTGTGCTTGATCGTTTAAGTGTGCTCATGATGCTCATCATCACCGGGGTGGGCTTACTCATTCATATTTACTCGCTAGGATACATGCATGGGGATGTGAACTTTAGCCGCTATTTTGCCTACCTTAACTTGTTTGTGACCGCCATGTTAATCCTTGTCCTCGCTGACTCATACTTACTGACCTTTATCGGCTGGGAGGGCGTTGGCGTATGCTCCTACTTGCTCATTGGCTTTTGGTATGGTGAACGGGTCAATGCTGATGCCGCCCGCAAAGCGTTTATTGTCAACCGCGTGGGCGATGTGGGCTTCTTGCTGGCCATGTTTACCTGTGTACTAGCGTTTGGAACACTAAATATTACTGAGGTTGGGGAAGCAGCCCGTGGGCTCGAGTCCGGTAGCACCATCCTCACAGTCATTGGGCTGTTCTTTTTACTAGCTGCAGCCGGTAAATCTGCCCAGTTGCCCTTACAAGTTTGGTTGCCTGATGCAATGGCCGGTCCCACACCTGTCTCTGCCCTCATCCACGCTGCAACAATGGTCACGGCGGGTGTCTACCTTGTTGCGCGTTCCGGTGCACTATTTGCACAGACTCCACAAGCCTCAGCAGCGGTAGCATGGGTGGGCGCGCTCACAGCAATCGTCGCAGCAGCAACCGCCTTCACCCAAACCGACATCAAGAAAATTCTCGCGTACTCAACTGTTTCCCAACTTGGTTACATGTTTGTGGGCGTGGGTGTGGGCGCGTATTGGGCGGGTATGTTTCACGTGTTTACCCACGCGTTCTTCAAGGCGCTCCTCTTTTTGGCGGCGGGTTCAGTCATTCACGCCATGCACGAAGAACAAGATGTGCGCAACATGGGCGGACTTGCCAAGCACTTACCAATAACGCATCTCACCGCACTCACGGCAGTTCTCGCTATTTCGGGTGTGCCACTTTTGGCAGGCTTTTTTAGTAAAGATGCTATTCTAGCCTCAGCGTTTAACAGTCAGCTAGTTGCAGGCTATGGTAGCCACTTGTTGTACTTAGTGCTGCTGGGTGGGGCTGCTATGACCGCGTTTTACATGTTCCGCTGGTATTACTTAGTGTTTCAAGGTGAAGAACGCTTTGATCTAGAAACGCGCCGCAAACTTCACGAATCTCCAATGGTAATGACCTTGCCACTGATGATTTTGGCGTTTATGAGTGTGGTTGCAGGCTACTTGGGATTACCAGAGTTTGCATTCACCAATCGTTTTGAATTGTGGCTAGCACCTGTGACCGAGACTGCTGCCAGCTTCGCGCACCCGCCCGCCATTATTGAGTGGATTTTGATGACATTATCTATTGCTGCTAGTTTGGGTGGGCTTGGCTATGCCTATTGGGTCTACGCCCTCAAAAACGGTGAACCTGCCAAGCAGTGGGCGCAAACCCTCGGGCAATTTACCGCACTTGCCAACAGTGCGTTTGGCTTTGACTGGCTTTACAAGCGCATCTTTACCCGCCCAGCAGAGCAACTTGCGGCTGTGTCTTCTGAGTCGGACAAAGTGGTGGTGGATGATGGCATTCGCGGCTCGTTAACCTCAGTGGGTGTGCTTTCAAAGATGTTTAGTGTGTTTCAGTCTGGTTTTGTGCGTGCCTACGCACTGGCCATTCTCTCCGGTGTAGCCTTGCTCATCGTGGTTGTGTTGGTTGCTGGAGGCGGGCAATGAGTTTACTATTAATTGTTCTGCCGCTAGTCACATCCCTCATGTTGTGGCTGCCCATGGACGTGCTCGCCAAGCGAATGATTGCCATTGTTGGCAGCTCCCTAACCTTTATTGCAGCGTTGGTATTGCCTGCCACTAGGGTAGATGTGCGCTGGCTACCGGGGCTCGAGGCCTACTTTTCTATTGACAGTAGTGGTGCCGCTCGCACCCTCATTTTAGTAGCTGCACTCATGGTCATCCCTACAACCGTCGTTGCAGGTCAAGTGTTAGAACGTCACAAAGGAACCTTTCTTGCGCTGTTGCTACTCATGCAAGCGAGCCTCAACGGTTTGTTTCTCGCTAAAGACTTAGTGCTTTACTACATCTTTTGGGAAGCTACACTCATTCCCAGCATCATTATGTTAGGGGTGTGGGGCGGCGAAAAACGGCGCGAGGCTGCACTCAAATACCTTGTTTATGCGGTTACCAGTTCGTTTTTGATGCTTATTGCCATTTTGGCACTGCGTCCGCTTTCGGGAGCAGCAAGCTACCGTTTGGCAGATTTACTGGTGGCGACACCCCAACTTGCACCCAGCGTGCAAATTAGTTTGTTTTTAGGCTTTGCGGTTGCTTTCGCTGTCAAAGTACCGCTTATGCCGTTACACATGTGGCTCCCGGACTTTCACGAGCAAAACCATCCATCTGGTGTGGCAGATGTTGCGGGCACTCTCTACAAGGTAGGGGCGTGGGGCTTTTTTGCGTGGGCGTTGCCCCTCTTACCAGCAGCAGCTGCAAGTTTGTCCCCACTTATGATGACACTCGCTGCCATCACCGCGCTGTATGCGGCAATTATTGCTACTGCGCAAACGAACCTCAAACGCTTTTTAGCCTACGCATCGCTATCTCACATGGGGATTGCGGGGGTAGGTGTGTTTGCGCTGAATGCTACTGGCCTCAGCGGAGCTATGTACTTAATTGCTGCGCAGATGGCCTCAACTGGTGGACTCTTTTTGATTGCAGGGATGCTCTATGCACGCCGTGGAAGTTTTGAGATGGACGACTACGGCGGCCTTGCTAAAAGTGCGCCTACCCTGGCTGCCATCAGCATGTTTGTATTGTTTGCCAGTATCGGCGTGCCTGGGCTTTCTAATTTTCCAGGTGAGTTTATGAGCCTCATGGGTGCGTACCAAGCGTTTCCGGTGCTGGGTGTAGTTGCCACACTTGCGGTGATTGCCGCTGGTGTTTACGGCGTCAACATGTTTCAGCGGGTTTATCAAGGTCAAGAAACCACGCCTGTCAATGACGTATCTCTGTTTGAGGTTCTGGTGCTTGTGCCGGTTGTCGGCGGCATCCTCTGGTTGGGGATTGCACCTTCGCCACAACTTGCTCAGATTGACGCGCAAGCACGCCTAGGTGCACAGCGCCTCAGCGTACCTGTTCATGGTGAGGTTGTACCGGAAAACGAGCTGCTGCCTGAACCTTCAACAGTACCCGACACAGCACCCGAGGAAACACCAGCACCTGTACCAGAGGAAGATATCCGCGAGCGTATGCCCGACACCCTAGCGAGTACGTCTTGGTCAAACTTGCAAAATCTTGTAGGAGGTAACTAATGATTGATGTCAACTGGCTTGCGTTTTCACCGCCGCTGACGCTGCTCATAAGTGCCTCATTCATCGTGATTTTTGCGCTATTTGTGACCGATACCCGCATAAGTGCGGTGCTTTCACTGGTGGGGTTATTTATCTCGTTCGGGTTCACAGTTGTTTTATTTAGTCAAGTTCAAGATGCTGGCATGGTCAGTAGTTTTGGACTTCGCTACCTAGCCGACAGCATGTCACTAGGGTTCAACATGGTAATTGTTTTAGGGGCAGTCATTGCGATTTTGATTAGCTTTGATTACCTGCGCAGGACGGGGCTCGAGCACCCTGAATACTATCCGCTTATCTTGCTAAGTAGCACGGGTGCCATGATTATGGCCGCTGCTGGCGACCTCATCACGTTGGTGTTAGGTCTAGAAATTATGTCGCTAGCAGTCTACGTACTCTCCGCATGGCGACAAAACTCCCGTGAGTCCGAAGAAGCTGGGCTCAAATACTTTTTGCTCGGTGCGTTTGCCTCAGCGTTTTTCATTTATGGCATCGCCTTAACATATGGTGCAACTGGTCACTTTGACTATGCCGGCATTGCTGGCGTGCTAGCTCAAGAAAGTTTTAACCAAGTGCGCTTAGCCACTTTAGCAGCCATGTTTTTGTTAACGGGGCTTGGCTTCAAGGTTGCCTTTGCACCATTTTACCAGTGGGCACCAGATGTCTACACAGGCGCGCCCACAGCGGTAACAGCCTTTATGAGTGTGGTTGTTAAGACGGGCGCGTTTGCTGGTCTAGTGCGTTTGTTTACGCTACTCATTCCCAACATCAGCGCGGTGTTTGTACAGGTGCTGGTAGTTGTGCTCTTACTTACAATGCTCATTGGCAACTTGGCAGCCCTACAACAGCGTGGCATTAAGCGGATGCTGGCATATTCGGCAGTAGCACACGCAGGTTACTTGGGGATGGCGGTACTAGCTGGCAACTTAGCACCTAGTGCCATTGTTTGGTATTTGACGGCGTACACGTTTATGAACACGGGTGCATTTGCGGTGCTAACCCTCATTACCGATAATCAGGATCATGGGGATACGCTCGAGCGCGTTGCGGGTTTAGGTAGCAAACGCCCCTTACTAGCTGCCATGCTCACGCTATTTTTGCTCTCACTCGCAGGTATTCCGCCGCTAGCAGGCTTCACAGGCAAGGTGCTTGTGTTTGGTGCAGCGTTGCAAACAGGCTATGTGTATTTGGCGGTCGTAGGTATTTTGACTAGTGCTGTGGCGGTCGTGTACTACTTTCGCCCGATTGTGTACATGTACTTTCGGGATGTTGAGTACGAGCCAATCAACCACACTAGCCCAGCAACCTATGTGGCTATTACAATAGCTGCCTTAGGCACCATTTTGTTTGGTTTGTTGCCCGGTTGGTGGTACGCGCTATTGCGTGGTGGTGAGCAATTAATTGCCAATATGTAGGTGCACATTTACTTAAATGACTTTTCGGGGAGGCAAGATGTTGCCTCCCCATTTAGTTGGCTGATAACAAGAAAAAAGAAGCTAGATGTATTTATTCCGTTCTCAACGAAACCTATACCTTTTTCTACGCAAAGGGTTGCCTCGCTAACACCCTAAGCTGCTCAGATTCACCCTTATGGTAGCAACACCACGACTCAGTGATACACACGTGCTAGCTGATAAAATCTCCCCTTCTCCCTCGCACCCCTTCTCCCCTTCTTAACGCACAACATCATCTGTT
Source organism: Deinococcota bacterium (assembly GCA_039034155.1). GTDB lineage: Bacteria > Deinococcota > Deinococci > Deinococcales > Trueperaceae > JBCCBI01. The sequence goes on from JBCCBI010000017.1 coordinate 17,287, forward strand.
CGGTAGCCATAACAACATCTTGTGATATTGCTATGGGAATCAACTGGAAAAGATATCAGATGTCAGTATCTTCGTCTTTTGCGTCAATACAGACATCTTCTGTCTGGAATAGGACTCAGCATTGAAGGGTTAAATCAGTTCAGCGATTTTTTGGGGTGATGCGAACAATGCGGTCACCTACAAAACTACCGATTAGTAAAGAGCCATCAGCAACACGCAAGCCAACTGTGCCTGCGCCAATGGGCGTGTCAGCATCACTTTCGTAAACAACGCTGCTCTCAAGGGTTTTAGGGTCGATAGAAAGAATTACAAACGCTGCTGGGCAACTACCTGATTCAAGATTGGTGCAAGGCATGATTTCCAGTGCGCTTGCCCGTGCACCTGCTACTAGCAGGTGTCCATCACGCGTCCAGCTCGAGTTATCTAGGGGTGGCAACGACGTATTACTGGCTTCAACTTCATCAAGGTGACGATTAATGCGCCGTACTTCACCACTACCACTGTAATTCACAAAAATAGTTTCGCCGTCCTCAGCAATTTCAATACCGTTTGCGACCTGTCCTTTGCTACTCTGCAGTTGAGAAAATCCCTCCCTTGGGTGCCAAGCTAAGACATAACCACTTTCGACGCCGAACACGCTACTTCGCACGTATTCAAAAAATTGCCCTAACATGTTGCTTCGTTGGGTCATCATGTGGGTGACCAGAAAACCACCTTCAGGGGTGGCGACCACATCGTTTAACATGCTGCCTTCAGGCGCAATCACGCAACCACGCCAAGCAAGGTCCCATCCGTTGGGAGACGGCCTAACCTCAAACATTTCAACTGATTCCCGACCGCTGTGCTGAACTGCCAGGAGTTGTATTGTGCCATCGGCACGCTGGCTCAAGTGGATACCGTGGGGGCTAAACTCGTTCTTAGCAGGTGCTTGACAGTCGGGTGTACCCCACGTTTGACGTTCTTCAGAGCCTCCACCTTCAGAGCCTCCACCGTAAAGTATGTGTTTGCTTTCGGTCTCGAGGTTGAGCAGTGAAAGCTGACCTTTCTTGACTCCTGTTTGATCCCCAAATTCACTGATAATCACATGTTGCCCATCGGGCAGTGCCACCATATCTTCAGGGTTTTGCCAATTGCATAAGGGACGCGCACCAGCCACAGGTTCGCAGGATGTGATGGGTTCAAACGAACGTATAGACTGCACAAAAAACCCAATGATGCCAGTAATAAGGATTAAAACAGAGATAGCTAAGTATTTTTTCTTCATGATTCCTCTTTTCTTGATTGATGTTGAAGTTCTGCCTTTCCCAAGGCGTCTTGATAATCTTTTGGCGGTCTTACGAGATGCTGTTACAGCTACCTGACAGGTGATGGCGTTCGTCAAGAAGGGGAGAAGGGGTGCGAGGGAGAAGGGGAGATTTTATAAGCTCACATGTATGCATCACTGGGTCGTGGTGTTGCTATTTGAAACAAACCCGCCCATTAACTCAGAGCACTTGACTTCAAACAAACCCAAGTCATCCATCAATAGGTCGTCCAGCAAGTGCCTCTGATACTTGTTTGTAATTGCTTGAGTTAGTTGTACGGAGTTTTAGGACTTATGCAGTTTGTGGATTAGACTCTGGCAACTTGGATAATTAGTTTGCCTCGAGCTCGCCCTTGCTCGAGATAAGTTATTGCTTGTGCCGTATCCTCCAGCGAATAACACCTGTCTATTACAGACGTGATTGTGCCCTGCTCGAGCAACTGTGCCATGTACAGCAAATCTTCTTGCTTCACGGTAGATAACATAGGCGCAACTGTTTGCCTATTTTTTCTTGATAGTAGCGAGCCCAACAGCATCACGTGAACGAGCATGTGTGACAGGGTGCTAAAGCCCGCTACAACGGCCTTACCTTCAGGGTTAAGCACACGGGTATAGCCAGCGGCACTCATGTTGCCGACTAGATCAAACACTAGGTCGTAGTGTTGTCCCATACGGGTAATGTCACTCTTGTTGTAGTCAATAACGTGGTCTGCGCCAAGGTCGTGGACAAATTCGAGTTTAGGCCTGCTGCATACCCCAGTTACCTCTGCACCAAATAGCTTGGCAAGTTGTACTGCATAGCTACCGATACCGCCTGACGCACCATTAATTAGGACGTGTTGCCTAGCCTGAAGCTGTCCGTGGTCACGCAAACCTTGCAAGGCGGTGAGCGCCGCCACGGGAATAGCCGCGGCTGCTTCAAACGACACGTTAGCAGGCTTGTGAACAATGTTTGCCTCGGGGCTACATACGTAGTCAGCAAAACCACCAACACCTACGTCACCAAATACGTCGTCGCCTACCTTGAACTGGGTCACCTGACTGCCTACAGCCTCAATACAACCTGCAATATCTGCACCTAGCAGGGGTTGCTTGGGCTGAAACAAGCCCTCTGAAAAACGGAGAAAAAAGGGCTTAGCCCGGAGTTTGCGCCAGTCTTTGGGGTTGGCAGCGGCCGCATAAACTTTGATGAGCACTTCGTCTGCTTTAGGAACAGGTTTAGGAGCTTTGGCTAATGTCAATACATCGGGTGGGCCGTAATGTTGATGTTCAATAACGTTCATATTTTCACCTCAGGTTGCTTAGGGGAAGACCTAGTGTTTGGTTAAGGCCAGTACTTGGTTAAAGCCTAAATTAGGTCTTAGCTGAGTCTGAGGATAGGACGCGCTCAGGTAGCGTTGTAGACACCAAAGTATCGCTGTCGTTGGTAGCAAAGCGGTAGTACTTAAGTAGGGGGCTGAAATATCTGCTTAAATCAGGCTTAGAGCTCGAGCTTTTGCCACTGCCTCAGTTCTGCGCTGCACCAACAATTTGCCAAAAATATTGCGGTTGTGCCCTTTGATAGTACTCAGAGATAGCGATAAGCGCTTAGCAATAGCCTGATTGGATAATCCTTCAGCAATAAGGTGCAGTACCTCGAGTTCACGGGGGCTCAGGGCTTCAATGAGGTCATCGCTGATAGCGCTAGGTACAACCTGCTGCTTGGGTGTTTTGAAAGCTGTTAGCAACCTGCTGACATAGTTAGGCAAGATGCCTTGGGCTTTTGCCTCGAGCAAAAGCTGTTTCATGGCACGACCTTCATCCACAAAAAGGCGAACATAGCCCTCGGGTTCTGCTAGTGTGAGCGCCCGCGTTAATGGCTCAAGTCCTGCTGATGTATCTTCTAAAGTGTGAGCCTGTAAGGCTTGCAAAATCAAAATTTCAAGCGCACTTCCCATGCGTCCGCTCGTCTCAGCAGCAGCCAATAACCGCGTCAAGAGGTTGGCTGCATCGTCAACACGGTGCTGTGCCACAAGGAGCCGCGCCAGCGTGATGTGTTCATACTCGCGCAGATAGCTAAGCTCATCATCTACCGTCAAACCTTGGGCTCGAGCCCACGCGACTGCCTCAGCAAGCTTGCCCTGCTGAATCCAGATTCGGGCTTTTATCGCTGCTAATGGTTGGGTAATGGGTAAAGAGGTGGCGTAATAGACCTGCTCAGCCTCATCTAAAAACTCGAGCGCTGCCTCAAAGTCTCCTTGAGACTGTTGGGCTCGAGCCTGGGCTAGTCGTAAACGATACTGCCAGTCAAGTAGGGCAGAAGCCTCCCCAAGCTCGAGGCTTTGCTGCAAATGTTGCTGGGCTTTGGCTGTGTTACCTTGCTCACGAAAAAGCTCACTTAAGCCAATATGAAACTCTGCAGTACCTTTAATGCGCGGCTGACCTTGGCTGCTGACATACTGCAAGGCCTGCTGGTAACAATAGATGGCATCTGAGAGCCGTCCTTGCACTGTGCGAATGTCAGCCAGAACAAAGGTCGTACTGACGCCAAACATCACGTTACCCGCCCGCTGCCAACTTGCCATGCTGTCTGCTAGTTTGTCATAAGCTGTTTCCAAATTGCCGAGCCTCAGTTGAGCAACGCCTTGTATTGAGCCTGAAATGCCCCGGCTGTAGTCATCTTTGGGACGTGCTTACTCTATAGCACGTCCCGCGTGATGAATTGCCTGCGTTGTCGTTTGATTGACCAACGCAAGATAGCCTCGAGCATTCTCAACTGAGGCGAGATAGATAGGGTCTTGCGCTCGAGCAGACTTAAAGCCAGCTTCAGCATCAGCCAAGCGTGTTTTTACACCGTCCAACTCACCGGCATTCATCATCTCCCAGCCATAGCTCAGGCTCAGCACAGGGCACTGTTGAATAATCTCAGCGGGCAGGGCGCGCAGCCACGCAAGATAAGGTTGACTTTGAAAATTGGGCTTGCGAATGACAGACCATTCGCTTTCGATCAAACCTGCAGCACGTTCAAAGGCGGTTGCTTTAAGCGCATGATGAATGGCTTCCGCCGTGAAGCTGTGTTGCTCGAGCCAAATACTTGCCCGTAAATGCAGCTCAGCAGTGAGATCAGCGTGCGTTTTGTGGAGCCGCGCTCGCAAGGCATCGGCAAAAAGGTGATGATAACGGTACCAACGCCGCTCATGATCTAGGGGGACAAGTAACAAGTTCACGCGCTCGAGATAGTCCAACGTCTCCTCACTTGTGACTAAGTTTGTTACTGCATCACACAGGGGCGCGCAAAAACGCTCAAGAACAGACGTTTGGAGTAAAAATGTTTGCACGTCTTTAGCTTGCTTTTGCAAAACTTCTTCAAACAGATAGTCCAACGTAACTTGGTGGCCGCCTGAAAATGACGTGATAAAGCCAGCCACGTCCGCTTGCTTTTGTAACGAAATAGCCGCAAGTTGCAAGCCAGCAATCCAACCTTCAGTGCGAGACTCGAGCGTTGAAATATCTTCTGCCGAAAGATTTAAGCCCATCACCTGATTGAAAAACCCAGCCGCTTCATCAGGCATAAAGCGAAGGTCACCCGCGTTTAACTCGATAATTTGTCCACGTACACGCAAACGTGGCAAAGGCAAGTTAGGAACCGTTCGGCTGGTAATAACAAGGTGAAATTGAGGCGGCGAATGCTCCAGTAAAAATTCAACTGCTTCATCTACAAAATCACTGCCAATAACGTGGTAATCATCAAGGACAAGAAACACATCTTCAGAAAGTGTGCTGAGGTCGTTGATTAGGCTTGTCAGTATTTCTTCGATGTTGGCTGTTTGGAGTGTATTTAACGTGGCTAGAGAAGCCTGACCTAAGCTTGAATCGAGCGTTTGTAGGGTGTGAATAAGATAGTTGAAAAACCGCTGAATGTCACCGTCAGCCTGTTCAAGTGAAAGCCAAGCAACCCGCGGTTTAGCTGATAGCCATTCGCTGACAAGGGTTGTTTTCCCAAACCCTGCAGGTGCAGAAATCAAGGTGAGTTTGCAGCCACATCCTGCGTTTAACTGCTCGAGTAGACGAGGGCGGTCAACAAGACGGGCTCGAGCTATTGGGATGTGAAGCTTGGTGGCTAAAATAGGAGAGGTTATATGTTCAGTTTAAGCAATTAAGCGTTTGGAGAAAAGGCGCTTGTCACCATAATTCGCATAAATCAAACTCGGGTCTACGTAAAAGGTTTGATGCTTACATGCTTCGGTAAATTCCCGGGTTACAGCACTACCCGAGACAACCCGGGTCTAGGAAGATTAGATGGTAGTAGACTAGCTAAGGATTAGAACTAGCCTCGAGCCGTGCAATTGCCTCACTGGCAACACGTGCGTTGGGATCAGCGAGTCGGGCGGCTTCGTAATTGGCGAGCGCCTTATCGACATCTCCTTGATCTTCGTAAATACCCCCAAGTTGCAAAAACGCTTGTGCGTACGCAGGTGGCGGTAAGCCGTTTGTGCTTGGCTCAGCATCCAAAATATCCAGTAACAATTCCAGGCTGATGATGGCAGCATCTAATTGACCTAACACGCGCTGCAAGCGTGCTTTGTGCAGCATGGCCCAAACCTGTTGCTCGGTTGTTTCGGCAAGGTTTTCAGCGTTTGTAAAGGCAGCTAGGGCGTCATCGTAGGCACCAGCTTGCCAAGCTACTTGAGCGAGGTCACTCGCGTGCGCGTAATTTGGCGCTTGGGTAAACACAGTTTGCAAAGCTTCCAAAGCAGTTGCCTGATCCCCTGCTTCGGCTGCCAAGATACCTTGTAGACGCAGATACATCACTGGTGGATCAGGGCTCAGGGTAAGTGCCTCAGTTAGAACATCTTGAGCGCTAGTACTATCACCAACTAAGTACAGTGCGTAAGCATAGAGGTAGTACGAATCTGGATTGTCTGGGAATTGTGCGATGAGGCTAGGGCCCTCAACTTGGGTAGCGAGAGCGTAGCGTCCTTCTGCCAAAAGTTGTTGCATCGGTTCAAAAGGGTCGGTTGCCGGTTGCGCCGCTAGGCTTATACTCATCAGCAAAATTAAGCCTACACATGTGTGACATATGCGGCTGATACCCTGTGAATTAGAAACCTTAGATGGCTGTCTCATCACACGCTCAGTTTAGGGGATTTAGATGAGAAGGCTGTAAGCATAATCGTTTGTAGTTATTGCTCGAGCTGTTCATTGAGCCACGTTAGACCGTCTCGAGCACGTGCTTTGAGGACATCTACTTGCTTCCAATCAAGCTGAGGTTGCCGCTTAACTGCCTCAATCAAACGAGTTGTGTCTTCAGGAAGATGATAGCGCGGGGCAGACGTTTCATCTAAAAACGCCGCCACTTTGGGGTCGTACACCACACCGCTATACGGCACGCTATTCGCTGCTGCCAAGATGAGCCCGTGTAACCGTACAGAGAGCACAGCACCTGCTTCAGCAATACGCTGACTAGCAAGCTCAGGTGTGTCAGCATGCCATATTTGGATGCTTGTCCCTTGGCTATGACCTTGCTGCTGCAGCGCGAGGGCTGCGGCTGCATCTGTCTGAGGTGATAGTGCCAGCACAGCTAGAGGATGTTTGTAATGGCGGTCGGCTGAGAGGTGGGCGACAAGTTGCTTGAGCGCAGTTTGAATGTCGGGTTGGTCGCCTCTAGGAATAATCAATAACGGCTTTGCCTCGCTACTGGTGGATGAGGTAGCAGCCTCGAGCAGTAGCGCAGGGTCAGCAACAAGCGTAGAACTTAGTTCGTGGCTAAGTAAATAGCGCTGAGAGCGAGTATCTCGCACAGCAATCGGTATACCACGTAAGGCTGGCACCATGCTGCGTTCAGCTGAGCGGCTTAGCGGCCCGAGCGACTGTCCGTAGACAATTACGCGGCGCTTAACTAGTTTGGCTAAACGCATGACGGTGAGGTAGTACTCGAGGCTCAGTCGGCTCGTTTTATCTTGCAGTAACCCTCCCCCACCAGACACGACAACATCGTTTTTGCGACCCGCAATCTTGTGCAGCTTCAGTGGGGTTTCATCCTCCGCTAAGGCCTTCCTCTCTCTG
>JBCCBI010000018.1:0-24272 GCA_039034155.1 Deinococcota bacterium
GGGGCATTTTTATGGTAATACAACATATTATGCCTTAAATGAGACCTAAAAAGCGGCTTTAATTAGATAGGTGTATAGATCTAATCCAACACCCTGATTGACGTCTATATCCCCTTCGTGATATCTTAAATTTGAAAAGCATTTCAAAACGGCTGGATCGGCGTTCTGGGTATTTCTTACGTGCGTTAGCAATGCGTGATTAGTAAGAGGTGTACTTAACGTTATTGATGCCCCGTTATTTAACAGGGTATTTAGCCAGAAAGAGGTTGTTATGGTTTTGCGGCTTTTGGTAGCTCGAGTTACACAATTAGTAAGTGTTTTGTTGATCAGTTGGGTTGTTAGCACGGGGATTGCACAGCAAGCCATCACCTTCTCAGGCTGGAGTGGCGAAGAAGGTGAAACAGGTGCTGTTATCCAACAAATGATTGAAGACTTTAATACGCAAAGTCCCGATGCAAACGTGTCTTGGCTCGGCTACCCTTGGGCTCAGGTACAGCAGAATTTTGTTTTGCTCTACCGCTCTAACGACGCGCCTGAAGTTGCCCAACTCCAAGACCGTTGGCTCTCAACGTTTGGCGCGCTAGACGCACTCGTTGATCTCAATGAGGTTTTTGGGGTAGATACCATTGCAACTGAACTTAATTCGGGCTTGCTGGCACTGGGGCAATATGAGGGTAAACAGCTCGGGCTACCTTGGGTAGCTGGTTCTATTGGCATGGTGGCCAATACCAAGGTTTTGGCGGATGCTGGCATTGAGACATTACCTGAAACAGTTGATGACTTTGTGGACAGCCTGCGCAGCCTCAAAGCGAGTAATCCCGACCTTATTCCTTTTGCGCTCATGACGCAAGGCAACGGCACCATTGCTCCTGATTTTGAGGTCTGGTTGTGGACGTTTGGCGGGCAGATTTTTGATGCTGAAGGTAATGTAACTGTCAATAGCCCAGAGGCACTAGAAGCACTAACCTTTCTCAAAAGTTTGGTTGATGAAGACTTAGTCGCGCTCGAGGTAGGACGTGGCGACGCACGGCAGCTCTTTGCCCAACACCAAACTGCTTTCTATAACGATGCACCTGTGGCGCGTGGTGCTGCACGTACCAACAGCGGTCAAGGGGAGGCTTTTGACGCGTTCGTTGAACCTATGGCAACACCTGTGCTTCAAGCTGGTGACCGAAGCTATCAGGTTGGTTGGGGTCACTTGCTTGTCATGTTTAAGCAAGGTAGTGAGGGCGTTGACGCTAGCTCAGCAGGTGCTCGCTTTATTGAACACCTCATCTTTGAACCGACCTGGCCACGCGAATACTTTGCAGCGGTTTCTCTACTGCCTTCTAATCAAGAAGCTATTGCCAGTGATTTAGTGCAAGATGATGCTTATGCTGCTAACTGGCTCGAGCTAGCTGGCTCGAGCGTCAAAGTAGAAGAAGCGTCGTTATGGCCCAACGGTCCGCAAATGACAGACGTCATTGGCGAAGAGGTACAAGCTGTCTACTTAGGACAAAAATCACCCGGGCAGGCACTTGCTAGCATGCAGCAACGTTTGGAGGCTTTGGTTGCACAAATCCGCTAAAACGGCCGAGTTTGAGCTTACAAACGTGACGCCTAAGGTAGCGTCACGTTTGCGCGGTTCGGTACAGCGTAAACAAAGCCGTTTTGGAATTTCATTGGTCATACCAGCGCTGCTTTTGTTTACGCTTGTTATCTTTTACCCGTTTGTGCGGGCCATTGCTAGTGCGTTTTACGAAGACACGTTGTTTTTACCTCAACCTATGTTTACTGGGCTGGGTAACTTTCGCGATATCTTGCAAAGCCCTCAATTGATTAATACGTGGTTGCGCACATTGATATTTGTGGTGGGTAGCACAGCACTAACCCTCTTTTTAGGATTGGTCTGGGCCGTCATTCTTAATCAACCTTGGCGCGGTAACGCCGTGCTACGGTCTCTATCGCTACTGCCTTGGATTTTGCCGAGTACGGTGGTGGCCTTTTTGTGGGCGTGGTTGTTTAACGCGCAGTACGGTGTCATCAATGCACTGCTTTTACGTCTCAATCTTATTCAAGCGCCGGTGGCTTGGCTATCCAACTCTTCTGGGGCTATGGCAGCGGTAATTATCGCTAAAACTTGGGCGACTATCCCCTTTTTTATGGCGTTTTTTCTAGCTGCTTTACAAACAGTTCCCAAAGCGCAAACTGAAGCAGCTCGAGTGGATGGTGCTACCGACCTGACCGTCTTGCGGTTTGTGGTGTTGCCCCATTTGCGCTACACCACAGTTATTTTGGCAGTTTTGGGTGCAGTCAATAGCCTGCAACACTTTGACATCATCTATGCCATGACCGAGGGCGGCCCGGTGCGTGCAACGACGGTGCTGTCGCTCGAGGTGTTTAAACAAGCATTTCAAAACTGGAATATGGGACTTGCCTCTGCTATTGGTGTGGTGTGGCTTGTAACCATTGCTGTGCCTGCCTTTTTTTACATGCGGACGATTTTCCAACCCCATAGTTAGGAAGTACTATGCTTGAACTCAAACATCCTGTTAGCAAGCTAATTTTCTGGGGTTCGTTTGCGCTCCTTGCGTCGTTCATCTTTTTTCCCCTGTTTTGGATGCTGTCGACGTCGTTTAAGCCACAAGGTGAGCTTTTTGAGCGGCTCCCGTCACTCTTGCCGCGCAACTTTACCTTGGCAAACTACAGCAAAGCGCTCACGCGCGGCTCATTACCTAGGTACTTGCTCAATAGTTTTGTTGCCGCTGGTGGCAGTGCGCTGTTTACAACCATCACAGCGTGTTATGCAGCCTTTAGTTTTGCCAAGTATCGCTATTGGGGGCGTGCACCGCTGATGTATTTGCTTATTTCAGCGCGCATGTTTCCCCTAGCACTTATTCTAGTTGCCTTGTTTCCTATGTTTGGGCGCATTGGCCTCACTAATACCTACTTGGGTCTCATTTTGGCATACGTAGTGCTCGCGCTACCGGCAGCTACCTACATTTTGTATAGCTATTTTGTGCAAATCCCAAGTGACCTTATGGAAGCAGCTCGAGTTGATGGTGCCAGTGAAATGCGCATCTTGCACACCATTATTGTGCCCCTAGCGTTACCTGCTCTAGTCACTGTGGCACTGTACGGGTTTATTTGGGGTTGGAATGACCTACTTTTTTCACTCACCTTAGTCACCTCTGAAAGCATGCGTACCATTGGGCCCGGCTTGCTCTTTACCTATCTTGGTGAATTCGCTATTGACTGGGGTGGGGCCATGGCAGCTTCAGTGATTACCTCGCTTCCGATCGTGGTTGTGTTTATGGCCTTACAACGCTTTTTTGTACAGGGACTTACCGCAGGTGCCGTTAAATCGTGAGACGTCCTAATCTGCTCGTGTTAATGCCAGATCAACTGCGGGCAGATTTTTTAGGTTGTTACGGTAATCCTGTCTTTGAAACACCCAATATTGATGCACTTTCGCTTGAAGGTGTGCGTTACCAACGTGCTATCTCGCCATCACCCCTCTGTGTACCTGCTAGAGCGTCACTCCTCACAGGTAAAAATGCTGTTGAAAATGGCGTGCTTGACAACCTCCATTGGCTGCATCCTGAACACAATGCGATAGAAGTACCCTCTTGGCCGTCTCAATTAAATGCAGCAGGTTATCAAACTGCTGCTATAGGCAAAATGCACTTTTATCCGTGGGATGCCAGTGAGGGGTTTGATACGCGCATCATCGCAGAAGACAAACGCCATCTGTTGATTGAAGATGACTACCATGACTACCTCGAAGATGTGGGTCTGCGTCGGTATCATGGCAATGAACACGAAGGTTATGTTGAACACAAAGGGGCGATCATCAGCCGCATTCCTGCTGAACATCAGGTGGATACCTGGGTAGCAACACAAAGTTGCCAGTTTATTGAGCAACATCAGAATAAGCACCCTTTTGCCCTGATGGTGGGCTTTCCAGGACCGCATTGCCCCTACGACCCACCTGCGACACTAGCTGACCACTATGATCCTGAAACCATGCCTGCCAGCGTGCCTGCAACACCTGATAGCGCGCGCTTTCGCGCTTGGAATATTGCTGCTAACAAACGGCCTTGGAATGGGGTGGATTATACGAGCTTTGAAGCGCATCATAAGGCCCGCATCCGTGCTTATTATGCGGCACTCGTAAAACAGATTGACCAAGGCATTGGTCGTATCATTGCTAGTTTGAAAGACCGTGGGCTTTACGAAGACACTGTCATTATTTTTACGTCGGATCACGGTGATTTTTTGGGGGACTATGATCTTATTGGCAAAACGCTGTTTTATGAACCCAGCATTCATGTGCCTCTGATTGTCAAGCCTGCTACATCAGCTAAGGTGGCTGTACCACGTACCTTAGAAACAAGCGTCTCACTTACCGATGTCACCGCGACACTACTGGCACTAGCAGGGCTCGAGCCCCAAGCTACCGCTGACAGCTGCCCTTTGCCCGGTCTTGGATTGGAGACACCCAGTATACGTGATGCTATTTTTGGGGCAACTAACCTCGGCATGATGCTCACTGATGACACCTGGAAATACTGCCGCTACACCAACGGTGACACTCACCTTTTTGACCTAACTGCAGATCCTACAGAGCAGTATAACCTTGCTGAAGATGCAAGTTTTCGACCGATTCTACGAGAATTAGATGCAGCTTTGTTTGCTAGATTAATGACATCTCTTGAAGCAAGTTGTGCAGATAAGGCGGTGTTTACAGCGTATGGATCAGGTCGGGAAGCGTCTGGGAAGCGTGGTTGGAAACGACACTATCCTGCTCGTGGGTGATCGACTTATCGTGTGATGACTAACGCTGTGCCCGAATGCGTCACCTAGCATGACGCACTTGCTCAGTCCAAATTAGCTAAGTTCACTAAGTTCTTGAAAAACATCTTTGAGAGAGGCATATGCTCGTTGGAACAGCTCATATTTTTGGTTGTAAATGGTGTTTTGTTGAGGAGATAGCACCTCGGAACTGGCAACCTCGAGCTCGTACCCTTCATACTCCCCACGCGCTACTTGGGCGGCAAGGACAGCACCCTGCAAGCCCACGTCACTTGCATTTGCCACCACCCGCACACTCACCCCGGTAACATCAGCAAGTAACTGACACCACGCACGGCTCCTACTGCCACCACCCGTTAAGGTCAACTGCTGTGGTGGCGGCGAAACGAGCGCGTCTAGCGCGTATTTGTAGGCAAATGAAACGCCCTCGAGCACAGCCCGAACAACATCAGCTTGCGTGTGCTCACTCGCTAAACCAATAAATGCCCCGCGCGCGTTGGGATCTTGCAATAAAGACGGTTCACCGCTCAAATACGGCAGGTAGATAATTGGTGAGATAGGACGGGCTAACGCGGTTTGAATGAGGTCATCGTAGGCAGGCTGAGTTGAAGTGTCGTTAGATAAGGTGTTAGCAATCCACTCGAGGTTTTTACCTGCCGCCATAAACGGCACTACGCAGATCGTTCGCTCGAGATGAGGATGGGCAAGCGTAAACACACCCCGCGTGCTATTACCCCGTTCTGTACTGCTAAACGCCCACCAGCCCGTTGTACCAATGTAACCGTAAGCACTGCCGAGGTCGCCACAGCCTGCACCTAGCGTCGTTGCCCCAGCATCACCTGGCCCCAAGTGAACAGGAATACCTTCTGGCAGGTCAAGGAAGGTGGTTGCTTTGGTGGATACTGTACCTACTTGCGTACCACCGGATACCAACTGGGGGAGGAGCTTGGAGATGTTGGGAAGCTCGAGCCTCTCAAATACATCCTTATCCAGCCATGCTCGAGCCTCCAAATCCATAAGCCCAGTCGTAGCTGCCGTCGTTGTATCGCTTACGTGAGCGCCCGTTAGCTTGTAAGCAACTAACTCAGCAGCACCTAAAAAAAGCTTGTCTGCAGAGGCCATTACCTCAGCTTCGTGATGATTGAGCCAACGCAATTTAGCGAGGAGCCCAGCAGCAGTTTGGACATTCCCAGTAATCTTTGTGAGGTCATAGCCATGCTGGGCGCACAACTGGTCAATCTCAGCAGCCTCAGCTTGCGCCCGGCTGTCACTGTAGAGGATGACAGGGCGAAGTGGCTCGCCAGCAGCATCTAGCAAAAGTACGTCTTGCATTTGTCCGGTGATGGCAACGGCTATAACTCGCTTCAGACCAACTTGCTCAGACGTAGCCGCTTGTAGGTTGAGGTCTTGCATGACCTGGCAGGCAGCCAGCCACCAGTCTTTGCTGTTTTGCTCGCTGATGCCGCCTGTAGCACTGTGGCTGGGGTAACTTGCTTCTGCCCGAAAATGTACCTTGCGATCAGCGTCTAGCAGGGCTGCTTTGACGTTGGTTGTGCCGATGTCGAGGGCGAGCCACATAGTTTAGGTGCGCTTTCCGAGGTGGCTCGAGGCCACCGCCAACACAATTACCACGCCAATAAGAACCTCACGCACGTAGCTATCTACCCGCATTTGGGTGAGGCCGTTGTCGAGCACGCCTAAGACCAACACACCAACTAGCGTAGCCAGCACGTGCGGTTCACCTTCCTCACTCATCGTCATGCCCAAAAACACCGCCGCGATGGCATCTAACATGAGTCCAGAACCTTGTGTGGGGTTAGCAGAGGCTACCCGACTTCCGTACATGAGCCCGGCTACGGCAGCACCCAAACCTGTGAGCACAAACGCCAGCAGTTGTAACTTGCGCACTGGAATGCCCGCTAGCTTAGAAGCCTCTATATTGCCGCCAATCGCGTAGAGTCTGCGCCCAAACGTAGTGTGCTCCAAAAGTACCCAAACTACCAGCAATACACCAAGCGCCAACAACGTCAAACTCGGTAAGGTAATGTCGCCAAGTGACAACCCGCTGCGTGCAAAGCCACCAAAACTATCTGGAATGTCACGTCCGAAGATGGTTTTGCCGTCGCTGAGTAAGAGTGCTGTGCCGTTAAACATGGTGAGTGTACCCAGCGTGGCAACAAACGGCAACATCCCCACAAAACTCACTAAAATCCCGTTGAGAAGTCCTCCTAAAATGCCAACCAAAAGCGCCATGCTTATACCAACAGCAACAGGTTGCCCCGCTCGAAAAAGGAGCGCTGCCGTAATACCAGCGAGGCTTGCCATCGACCCAACGCTTAAATCAAAGCCGCCTGTGACCATCACAATGGTCATGGTAAATGCCACCACCGCCAGCATACTGACCTGCTGGGAGATGTTGAGCCAGTTGCGCCAAGTCATAAACGTGTCCGGCAAACGCGCCCAAAAGACAATGACAATGAGCGCAAAACCAGCCAGCGTGCCCGCGCGCCGTATCAACGTGCGCCATTCAAACCGTGCTGTGGCGGGTCGGGGTGAGAGGGTGTTCAAGGTGAGTCTCCTGCAGTTAGTGGACTACTAAACGATGTGTGGTGTGGCTGATGCCTGCCTCGAGGATGAGAATGTGAATCCAATAGCGTCATCATTTTACGATTTGATATGTGAGGTACAACATTAAGCTGATGAGGGGAAAACATCATCTCCTGTGATGACGCCAAATGCAGGATAATCAAGGTTCAATATATCCAGACGATACCTTCTCATTCTCAGAAATGTAAATGAGAACTTAGGCAACGGCTGAACTTAACGAATTTCCGTAACACAAGCTGAGCAAGGCATCCTCCGTAAGTCCATTACAGGGAACAACCTCCTGCTGCTGTCCGTCACGCATAATCACAAGCTTGTCACATAAACCCAAGAGCTCACTCAACTCCGACGACACCATCAACACCGCCACGCCACGTTGACTTTGCTCACGGATGAGGCGGTAGATGTCTTGTTTAGCTGCCACGTCGATGCCGCGCGTGGGTTCATCTAACAAAAGCAGTTTAGGATGTTGAGCAAGCGCCCGCCCAAAGAGTACTTTTTGCTGATTGCCACCGCTCAACTGACGACTTTTTTGTTGTACGTCACGTGCGCGTAAACGGACGTGCTCACCAAGTGTTTGGGCGTGTTGTCGCTCGAGTAACGGGTTAAGCCACGTAGCCAGTTTACTCATAGCCGTCAAATGCGGAAGCGAGACATTATCGCTGATGCTACGCCCTAGTATTAAACCTTGACTGCGGCGTTCTTCGGGAATGTAGGCAAGTCCTTGCATCCATGCAGTTTGAGGGCTTAGGGTGCTGAGTTTTTTGCCGTTGAAGATGGTGTGACCATGCTCGAGCCTATCAACTCCCAATACCAACCGCAAGACTTCACTGCGGCCTGCCCCAACCAGTCCGGCGATGCCAACGATTTCCCCTGCCTGAACGGTGAAGTTTAAGTTTTGTACGTGTTTGCTGGTAGCATTTTGGAGCTCGAGCACAACCTCCTCGTCAACCTCAGTCTCACGAGCTGGATAGTGCTGGCTTACACTGCGCCCGGTCATGAGCTGAATCAGTTCAGCTTGTGAGGTTGTATCCGTTGTCCCTGCGTAGACCGTGCGACCATCTCGCAAAACAGTTACAGCATCGCAGACGTTAAAAATCTCATCCATCCGGTGAGACACATACAACACTGCACACCCTTGGGATTTAAGGCGGCGAATGACCGTAAATAAACGCTTACATTCGCTGGCACTCAGTGACGCTGTGGGTTCGTCCATCACAAAAATTTGAGCAGGTTTGCCTGTAGCGTGAGGTAGCAAGGTGCGGGCAATGTTGACCAGCATTTTGTCACCCGCAGAAAGTTTGCTCATGGTCATGTTGGGGCGAATATGCGTGATGCCAAGTTCAGCCAGCACGTCAGTAGCAGCACGGTTAAGCTGTCGCCAGCGTACCCGTCCAAATTGATTGGGGTAGGGCTGGTGTAAAAAGATGTTTTCAGCCACCGAAAGCGCGGGGACAACCTGCAACTCTTGGTGAATAAAACGCAGGCCGTGAGCAAACGCTTGGTCTGGACTGCTGATGTTAACAGGCAACCCTGCCAGCGTCACTTGACCATCATCTGCTTGGATGATGCCTGCCAAAAGCTTGATGAGTGTGCTTTTGCCCGCGCCGTTTTCGCCAACCAGCGCGTGAACACTACCTGCGTTTAGGGTTAATGAGGCACTGTCTAGTGCTACCGTGGCACCGTAGCGTTTGTGAACGTGGGTGAGCTCGAGCAGCACCTCACCCGCGTTATCTTGCTCGTTAGTTCGGGGCTTACTCGCTGACGAACTCACTCACATTACTCTGGGTGACAAGTGTGGTCGGTACGTAAACAATACGCTGGTCTGTAGGATTGCCAGCTAGGTACTGCGCCACCACCTCTGCAGTGGTGCTGCCGATTCCCTCAAAATCTTGCGCGACCGACGCTTCAAAGTTACCACCTGCGTCAATGGCATCTAACGCTTGCGGGTTGGCATCAATACCTACAATGACGATGCCTTCATCCGCGCGGCCGGCAGCTTCAATGGCTTGGAGTGCGCCTAACGCAGGTTGATCCCAGGCAGCCCATACAGCAACGATGCTGCGCGGTTCGGGATTCGCAGCTAGGACGGCTTCCATTTGTGCCCTCGAGTCAGCAATGCCGCCGTCGTTTACATCTGGCGTGATTCTGTCCAACACGCTCATGTCTGGGTAGTTAGCAAAAATGGCATCGGCAATCACACCGCGTTGTTGCACAGGTGGGTAGGGGTCAAACACAAACATGACGACATTACCCTCACCGGCAATGCGGTCAACTAAGTAACTAGCGGTTTCAGCGGCCATAGCGTAGCCATTACTTGTCACGTTGGTTGCCATCAAGATATCAAGGCCGGCGTCCATGCCAAACACGGGAATGCCTGCCTCAGCAGCAACGTTTAGCCCGGCGGTCACTTGCGCTGGGTCAACGTTAATGACGATAGCGTCTACACCTTGATTCACCACATCTTCAATTCGGCTGATGACGGCAGCCACATCGCCAGCGGTGTCGATAACGTTGACGTCCCAGCCTTGCTCGTTGGCGCTGGCTTCAAACGCTTCAACCATAAATTGGCTGCCCGGTTGGGCGAGGTAGGGGGTGATGACGGCGACGGATTGGGCCGCAGCTAAACCACTTAAAAAGATGCTTACAACGATACCTAAACTTAAATTTTTGCTGATGTGCTTCATGGTGTTCCTCCGGAATATTCCTCCATAGCAAACTCCAACCTCGAGCAGCATCACATCAAGATAGTAGATGTTGTTAGCAACAACACCTCATGTTGAAGATGAGGGTCTAGGCGCAAACATCTTGTAAATGCCGATGAAATATGTTGCCGAATAAGTTGGTGCTGGTCAAAGCTTAACATGCAACGTACAAATCAAGCCTAGTTAGCATCAATCGTCCTCTTTATTTACTTAATGATCGAGTCTGAAATTGTCAGATATTTGTGAGCCGATTCAGAGCAAAAAAAGCTTTGAGCCTTGACAAAAGTTTATGACTTCCGTCACGTAATCAACATCATTTGACAAATTCATGATATTTGTAATAACTTAGGCTCTACGAAATTCAAATACTTCTTTGATGTTTTAGGGGATTATGTGTTTTTTGATGTGGGACCGAGGTCATTTTTATGTGTTGATGTGGTTGCACACATCAGCTTGTGTTGCAAGCAGGATTGGCTCCGAAGTTTTGGTCGTCAGGCCGACTATCCTGGGGAAATAGCATGATTGCCTCGAGCTTTCTTCCACTACTCTTTACGTCTATGATCTCGCTTATGCTCACGCCGGGTCCAGCGAAACTCTACTTGCTCGGTGTTTCAGTAAGTAGCGGCATACTTGCAGGTACCCTAATCTCACTTGGTATTTATACTTCTGACCTGACGCACGTGCTCGTTTCAGCAGCAGGGGTAGAGGTGCTTTTTGAAGCTTACCCAGGCGTGTTCACAGTGTTTCGTTTTGCAGGCGCAGCTTACCTGCTGTATCTTGCCTACAAATCGTTCCTGCGCGCCAAAACACCGCCTAAGTTAGAGGTGACTCCAGATTCAACTCAAGAGGTAAATAATGAGGGTCTATTCAAGTTTTACCTTACCGGCCTCCTAATTAACTTATTTAATCCCTTGGCGGTTGTCTTTTACCTGAGTTTACTGCCACAGTTTGTAAGTAGTGATGTTGGTTCTAGTGCTGGCCGCCAAATGTTTACTGCTGGTGCCATTATGGTGACGGGGTTTTTTCTGTTTCATCTTGTGATTGCGTTGGCTGCTGGCACACTCCAAGCACAACTTGCGGGCAACAAGAGCGTATGGTTCACACGCGTTCAAGCGGTCATTGTAGGTTTGGTTTTTTGCGCTTTAGCCCTGCGCGTTGTGATGCAGTAAGTTTGCCACATTTACAGGGTCGTTATTTACAGGGTCGTTTTTTAAATCAAGCTTGTCGTTGACTAGACGGTACCTGCTAAAGGTCTTTTATCAACGTCTTTAACACTGAATTCAAAGTTGTAAACCATAAAAAAGGACGCCGTAGCGCCCTTATCGACATTACAAAATGATGAGTAGCTTACTGGGTAAAGATGTCCAACAGCGCGTCCCTAGCACCTGCATCCATGCCGTAAATAGCAGTGCCTTCTTCAGGAAAGCGCACGGTGAACACATTCCAGCCAGCAGCCATCTCTAGAGTTTGCCCGCGCCCTGTTAAGGTGGCAGCTTGATCTACGTAGAGCATTACAAAAAAGCCAACCGGCTCTTCTACGCTAGCTACCCCCAAATAAACAGGGTCAAGCTCCGGGTTGTCGAAGCGGCCGTTGTTGTTACTGTCCTCGTAGACTTTGGCAACAGCACGCACAAACTGCACATCTGCTGGGGTTACTTGGTATTCGTTTTGTAACCCAGGTAAAAGAACTTGGCCGGTGCTAAAAGCTTGCATCTCACTGGCTTGGGGCACGGTTGTACTGAGGTTGAACGTGCCTGCTACCGGGCGCACGCTGGCAATTTCAGCAAGGGTAGTACCTTCACCGTCAATAATGTGAATGCCCACCCGTGCTGTTTCGGGTAAATCTCCTAAAGCCTCAATGCGGCCGCCTAAGGTTGCTTGCTGTTGGGCAAATGCAAAAATACCTAAACTTAAAACGAGTGTAAAGCTTAAGGTGCGCAGCTTGCGCCACGCTTGGAATTGCTGGTTCATGGTTATCCTCCTTGAGACATACGTTTGGGTATATACAACATCATCCCATAAAAGCAAAGGTGTGCTTATAGTGTCACGTAGTCGTGTCCATTTCAACGTACCTAGTACCTGCTTGGTCTAGAGTTTGTTAATCCCAAGCAGGCATATCATCAACACTTACTGTGACGAGTATCTACCGTGACGTATTACATCATCCCCAGTGCAAACACGCACGCATGTGAATGACGTTACAAGCAATGTTTCATCACAGTCGTCA
The DNA here is from genome assembly GCA_039034155.1 of Deinococcota bacterium. GTDB lineage: Bacteria > Deinococcota > Deinococci > Deinococcales > Trueperaceae > JBCCBI01. Next base: position 12,331 of record JBCCBI010000018.1, read on the forward strand.
GTAACACACGTTCACGACATCGCAGATAGTATGACACGATACTGCGAACCCATGCGCAAGACTTTTGCACTCAGCTTAAGTGACCTTCACCAATGACACGTTGAGGTTGTGTGTGAGGGTCTGTTCATGTTGCCAAAACATCTTAATGGTCTTGACTGACGTGACAAATTTAGTGACTTGATAGGGGTACGCTGACGCCAAACTCATTACCATTTGGCAGTGGCTTGCCCCACGCGGAGCCACCCCAACGAGCGGCAATGCTGCGCACAATGTAAAGCCCAAGACCTGTGCCTTTACTTTTAGGACTGCCTTGTGCGTGGGGTTCAAACAACCGTTGCACAACGCTAGCATCTAGGGGGCTGCCAGCATCTCGCACAACAATGTGAGCCATGGCGGGGTTTTTGTGAGTGAGATGTGCGGAGTGATCTGCTGAAATCGCTTGGGGGTTTATTGGCTGAGGCGGTGTTGAGATAGGCGGTGTTGAGATAGGTGGTGTTGAGATATCATCTGCCAGCATTTCGGGTGAATCTTCCTGCGTAGGGGTCGTTAGGTTGAGGTAGTCCTCGAGCTGACTCACATCGTCATAATTTGGCAAATATCGGTAGGCTTTTAACTGTATGACAGCGTTGTCAGGACCGTGAATGGCGGCGTTCTCGAGCAGGTTAATGAGCACCTGCATGAGTTTGTCAGTATCTGCCCAGATGGTGAGGGGCTCTAGCTCGCAGGTAACCGTAATACAGCGCGTTTCAAAGGTATCTTGCAGCAGACTGAGTGCCCGCTCTGAAATATCAGCTAGGTCGAGGCTGCGGGCGTGGGGCGGCTTCACGTCGATGGTTAAATCTTCGAGCAGACGCATGAGCCGCTCAGTTTCAGTTTCAGCACGCTGTAAAAAGTTTTGCCGCTGCGCTTCGGGTAGGTCGTAATGAAGTGCTTCTAAGGTCGACCGAATTGTTGTTACAGGCGTGCGCAACTCGTGAGACAGCACCGCTAAAAGCTCACGGGCGTTGTTTTGGGCTTGGGAGACAATACTGATATCACGTAAGCACAAACCGCCACTTATGCCCCACGCGCGCAGTTTGCGGCCGCGCGTTTCCAGTTCCACCACGCTGCCCTCGAGGTAGGCACGTTCCAACCGATGATCGCGCACAATGGCAATTACCGACATCCCTGAAACTTTGTCTGGGTTGACGTCTAGCATGGTGGCGGCAGCTTGATTGATACTACTAATGATCCCTGCCCGAATCAAGATGATGCCATCTTCTAGGTCGTCAAACCACGTGGGAATACTAGAATTGTAAGGAAGGGATGCTGCCATGATCGTACCTCAGTCACCATATCTGAACAACGCTATCTCAACGAAGAGACGCGCGGACACTATGGCATTAACTGCCGTCTCCTAATGCTAAGCGGTAACCGCGCCCGCGCACCGTTTCAATTGCGCCTGCACCAATGAGTGAGCGCAGTTGGGCAACGTGTTGATCGACGGTGCGCTCGGTGCCCAGAAAGTCTTCACCCCAAACGCGGTCTAAGAGTTCGGTGCGGCTAAACACCCGCCCCGGATGAGCTGCAAAGCACTCGAGCAACTCAAACTCGCGCCGGGTAAGTTGCAAACGCTCGCCCGCTAAACTCACCACGCCTTGGGCTGGGTCAACGTACAACTCGCCAATACGCTGCGCTTGACGGGTCGCTGTGCGGCGCAATAGTGCTTTGAGTCGGGCCACCAACTCCGCAGCGCTAAAGGGTTTGGTCATGTAGTCATCTGCGCCACTACCCAGACCGGTGACTTTGTCTGTTTCGGTGGCCCTAGCTGTCAGAATAAGCACAGGTTTGCGTTCGTATTTGCTGGTGGATCTAAGCCGCATAAGCCACGCGAGGCCACTTTCGTCCGGGAGCATCCAGTCAAGAACGACCACATCTACGCTAGAGACTAAGTCCCAGCCTTCTTTGGCGGTTGCTGCGGTGTTTGTGCGAAACCCAGCTTGGGACAAGTGAAACGCCAGCAGTTCGCGTACGGACTCGTCATCTTCCACAATAAGTACCGATGCGCTCATGGCATCATCCCAAATACTTCAGAAGTTAGAGTTAGTGTTACAAGTGCAACTTCCATAAGACACACATACTCTTCAGTCCTGCTGACGAGCTTGTTGGGAGTATGTGCATCAATCATCACGTTGCTATTGTAGTCATGGAATTGTCATGACTTTGTCAGGTCAGGTGTTGGTGTTACTAACGTTACAACAGTTGCCTCAATCTATCTCAATAGACACTCCGTTTAAGTGCGTCTGTGACTGTTTGAGGCATCTTTACAAGTAGATGTTGTATGGGGTAGAGAATAACGAGCTGATGTTTGAAGATATCTTTTAAAAGCATGACGGATTTGTAACATAGATGTTGTTTTTGGCTTATGTACGTCTTGGCAAGGTGGGAGGGTGGCGCTATTTAGGCCACCATCTTGCTGATGCCGCGCGCTGTGAAAACGAGATAAGCGTCTCGAGGTAGCATTTAGCTATGTCCGCTGAGTTGTCAAGGTCATCTGCTGAGTCCTCGGCAAAGCTGCCGAGTGGTGTGTCTGGTGCGCCTTTGCTTATTACCAAGTTGCATCCACCTCAACCACGTAACGTGCGGGTTGTGCGGGACCAGCTCGACAGGCGCCTAGAGGCACATCTCCAGCTCGCTAGCAGTGTGACCTTGGTGGTGGCACCGGCAGGGTTTGGCAAGACATCCCTGGTAAGTGGGTATTTGGCAACTCAGGAAGCTGATTATTGCTGGCTTTCATTAGACGAACGCGACAATGATCCGGTGCGGTTTTGGCGCTATCTGCTAGCGGCGATTGCTACGGTATCTGAGGATATGACCTCCAGCGCGCAGCTTTATTTGGCAGTGCCGCAAACGCCTAATTTAGAAACAGTCATCACCTTACTTGTCAATGATTTGAGCACCCGCACAGCGCCGCTTGTGATTGTGCTAGATGACTACCACTTGATTGATGACAGTGCGGTTCACGCCAGCTTGACCTTTTTGCTAGAACACTTGCCTACTGCTTGCCGCTTAGTTGTTTTGAGCCGCCATGAGCCGCCACTACCTTTGGCAGCCTTGCGGGCGAGCGGGCAATTACTCGAGTTGCGTCAAGCTGACCTGCGCTTTAGTGAAGTCGAGAGCCGTAACTTTTTACAGCAAGTGATGGGTTTAGCCGTTATCAAGGAAGACATCACCCAGCTCGAGCACAGCATGGAAGGTTGGGCGGCTGGCCTGCAAATGGTTGCCCTTGCTTTACAAGGTAAACACGACACGCACGCGCGCATTGCCGAGGTAAATGTTCACGAGCGCTATATTTTAGATTATTTGGTTGAAGAAGTTTTGGAGCAACAATCGCCTCAGGTGCAGACCTTTTTGCTGGAAAGTGCAGTATTAGGGCGCATGTCGGCAAGTTTATGTGATGCTGTGCTGGCCCGTGATGACAGTAGTGATATGCTCGAGCAGCTTGAGCGCAACAATCTGTTTATTGTTCCACTTGATGACCGGCACACGTGGTACCGCTATCACCACTTGTTTGCAGATTTGTTGCGTCATAACTTAAACACGCGTCATCCTGAACGTTATCAGCAGTTACAACATGCAGCTGCCGATTATCACAAGGCTCAAGGAGAGGTTTGGGACGCGTTTGAGTATTATCTGCAAGCAGGTGACACCACACGTGCCGCCGAGTTACTTGAAGGCGTTGCCCACGACGCGTTAGAGCAAGGTGACGCAAATAGTCTTAGCGTTGCTATCTCGCGCTTACCCACAGACTTACTCAACCAGCGCCCGCGCTTACTTTGGGCCCAAGCTTGGCACTACCTTTTTGTGGGTGAAACCAATTTGGTGATGCCGCTTGTTACGCGTGCCCAGGCTGCGTTGCAAGCTTTGCCTGTTCAAGATGACCGTATTGACCGCGCCCAGCTCGAGCTTGAGTATCAAGCACTGGAGGCCTTTTTTGGCCACAACGTTGACATTCAGCAGACAATTGTGCGACTTGAAAACGTCCTTCATAACTTCAATGGTCCGTCTCATATTTACGTTGCCCTACATGCCTTTTTAGGCGGCATCTATTTTGTGCAAGGCGACTTGCACGACGCCGCGCGCGTGTTTGATGCAGCCACAGCTCGCAGCCATCAGATTGGCAGTATGTTTGGCGAAATTGCCATTCAGGGTGAACGCCTCAATATTGAGCGGCTTCTGGGGAACTTACACACATCATATCAACAGACATACGCACTGATTGACCGCTTGAGTCCCCAAGAAAAAGCTCTCCCGTTTGTAGGGACGCTGTACGCCCGCAGCGCGCAGATCGAGCATGATTGGTACCAGCTCGAGCAGGCAGCCCAGCACGCTCAAGAAGGCTTGCGTTTAGCACGCCGTATTAACGACATCTCGGGCTTGGCGGATAGTTACTTGGCGCTGTGTCTAATTAGCCGCGACCAAGCTGATGCAGGCAATGTGCAGCACTATTTTGCAGAACTGCAAGCCATTGCTACAAATCCTAATTATGCAACGGCAATCAAAGCTCGTCTCATTGAGTATCTGAATGGCTTCAAGGTTTGGCTTAACTTGGCTGAGCCTGAACCTTGGCTTGACCAGTATGCACATTATGTACAACAGCCCTCGAGCCAGTACGAGTACCTTATTTACGCGCATGCACTTTTGTGGGTAGGACGTTACGAAGATGCCCTTAGCTTTGCCAAGGCAAACGCTGATGCTGCCTGGGCGCGTGAGCACGTTGGCTATTACATTGGCATGAGCGTGGTCACAGTGTGTGCTGAGGCTCAACTTGGCCGCGACACCCACGCACAAGTTGTACTCGAGCGCGTACTTGAGGTCGCCCAGCCAGAAGGCTTTGTAATGCAGTTTTTGCATGGTGGTGAGGTGCTTAGGGAACTGCTTCAACAAGTGAAGTTAAGCTCGAGCCAGTTAATTAGCTACCGGACCACATTACTTGTTGCGTTTGAAGAGCATTTAGCACATCACACAGCTAACACAAGTACATCACAAGCTGGTACATCGCACACTGAACAGACCAGTCTGACAGGGAAAGTTGAGGCGTCAGTAACACCTCAATCAGCAGCGCCGCTCGAGCCCCTCAGCGCACGTGAACAAACCGTCTTACGACTTTTGCTAGCAGGTATGTCCAATAAACAAATTGCTAGAGAACTTGGCCTGAGTGTTAACACGGTCAAAACGCACGCCCGCAACGTCTACAGCAAGTTTGGGGTGCACGGGCGTATGGAGCTTGTGCAACAAGTGAAACAGCTTTCTTAGCTTGGTAAGCATCACATTGACGCGGCATTGAGATGGCACTGAGATGGCATCGAGCTAATATCGAGATGGTGTAGAGATAAGCCCAGCACACGATGAAACACAACCGCATGACGCAGCACGTTTATCCAGAGTAGGATGAGGGTTGTGACTGCTGCCACACCGCTGTTAGTAACTAAATTTCACCAACCTCAACCTCGAGCTAGTCAGGTTGTGCGTGAGCACCTCAATACGCGTTTGGCGAGCCACATGGACGTGGCAGGAGCAGTTGCTTTGGTGGTTGCGCCGGCTGGCTTTGGTAAAACCTCATTAGTAAGTGGGTTTCTAGCTAACAGTACGATGCCGCACGGCTGGCTATCGCTAGATGAAAACGACAACGATCCGCTGCGCTTTTGGCGTTATCTGCTAGCATCTATAGCTAGAATTACGCCGGAGGCAGTGCAAAACGCTCAAGCGCTCCTGCAGATGCCACAAATGCCGGACTTAGAGCTTTTGGTGACCCTGCTCATCAACGATCTTAGTGAGCAAGCTGACCCTCTAATGATTGTGCTAGACGATTATCACCTTATTGAGGAAAACGCAATTCATGCCAGCATCAGTTTTTTGATTGAGCATTTACCTGTCCAGTGCCATGTACTGCTGATGAGCCGCAGCACGCCGCCGCTACCCCTCGCGCGTCTTCGTGCCAAAGGGCAACTTTTAGAGTTAGAGCAAGATGATTTGCGCTTTAGCGATCATGAAGCACGCCGTTTTTTACATGATGTCATGCAACTGGAATTGGACCCGGCTGAGGTGGATCAGCTCGAGCACAGTACCGAAGGCTGGGTGGCAGGCTTGCAGATGGCCGCACTGGCCTTACAAGGAAATACCCACGCAAATAATGCTGTGAGTGCACTACAAGCTGGCGAGCGTTACATGTTGGACTATTTGGTCGAAGAGGTCTTGCAGCAGCAAACGCCAGATGTACAAACCTTTTTGTTAGAAACGTCTGTCTTAACGCAGTTCTCGACCGAGTTGTGTGACCAGTTACTCGCGCGAACAGATAGCCGCGTGGTGCTCGAGCAGGTTGAGCGTGCCAACTTATTTATTGTCCCACTGGATGATAAACGCACATGGTACCGCTACCATCACTTGTTTGCGGAGTTGTTGCGGCATCAGCTCGAGCGTCGCAGTCCCGGTACAGCCGCCCGCTTAGAAGCTGCTGCTGGCGATGTCTACCTGGCACAAGATGAGATTGAAACCGCCTTTGCCTATTATCTACAGGCGGGGTTGGCAGAACGCGCGGCTACTGTTTTGACCGACTATGCTGAAGAAGCCCTTGGCTACGGCAACGTGGCGAGCCTCATCCGAAATATTGCTAAGTTACCGCGCGAGTTAGTTGAACAACAGCCGCGGCTACTACTTGCACAAGCATGGCAGCACGTGTTTCAAGGTGAGCTGATGCTTGTACCTGCAGTTACTACACGTGCGCGTCAAGCACTTGAACAAGCTAGCTTAAACGCGTATGAACAGCGCAAACTTGAAGGGGAGATACTGGCGCTCAGTGTGTTTTTAGAGCGTCAACCTGGCAAGGACGCGCAACAAAAAATGATTCAAGCAACTAGGCAAGCGCTTAGTCAGCTGGATGTGAACTCCTTCGTCTATGTCACCTTACAGATGCTGTTAGCGGGCATTCATTTTTCACTAGATAACTGGCATCAAGCGTTGGATATATATCAGCAAGCTGCAGTCAATAGCCGTCACAACGGCAGTATTTTTGGTGAAGTTGCTGCTGAAAGTGTGCGCAGTGATATTGCCCGCTTAGTTGGGCGTTTGCACGATGCACACCAGTCGTCATTAGCACTGTTGTCACGATTAAGCTCAGAGGAACAACGCTGTCCCTATGTAGGGTTATTGTATGTTCGTCTGGCGCAAATTGAACGCGAGTGGGGGAATTTAACGCAAGCTGCCCACTATGCCCAAACAGGCTTTGACCTTGCTAAAAGCGTAGGGGATGCTTCTAGCATGTTAGACGCGCAGTTGACCTTGTGTTTTATCAATCTTGACCAAGCTGAGGCGGATAACGCCAAAACTCGCTTAGCCAGCTTGCGTGAAGACCCACTTGTGATTGCTGCCCGCGATACGAGTTTGAACGAACGCATTACGGCGATTGAAATATGGTTATCCCAGCAAGCTGCACCTGCCTGGGTGAACTTGCACGAAGCACGCTATCAACAATCACCTTCTAGTAAGCTTGACTACCTCATCTTTGCTTATGCATTACTCTGGGCTGGGCGCTACCAAGACGCCGCCCTGTTTGCCCAAAAAAACGCTGATTATGCGTGGCAGCGCGGTCATTTGAGCCGCTATATTGCTTTTGGGGTCGTAACAGTGTGTGCGTATGTCCAGCTAGGGAATGACCGTCAGGCATGTGAGGTATTACAGACCTTGCTCGAGGTTGCCGCACCAGAAGGATTCATAATGAGTTTTGTGCACGGCGGCCTGCCCTTGCAGCGTGTCTTGCAGCAGCTTACGTTAACTGATCCCACCCTGCAAAGTTATCAAACGCAGATCCTAGACGCACTTCAAGACCATCATGGGGATGCGTCTGTGCGGCTACCTAGGGGCTTGCTCGAGCCTTTAAGCGAACGCGAAGAAACCGTCTTGCGCTATTTACTAGCAGGGCTTTCCAATAAACGCATTGCTCAAGAGTTAGATGTGAGCGTCAACACTATTAAAACCCACACGCGCAACATTTACGGTAAATTTGGTGTGCACGGGCGCATGGAGTTGGTGACGCGTGTTCAAGAGTTGGGGTTTAGTGTTTAGCGGATTGCCTAGCTTCCTCTTGCCTAGCTTCTTCTATTTAATTGACGGGGATATGAGATACTCAATGGGGTTAAGTAAGCACTACGATGATGGCTCAGTGACCTATTGGTACAACCTCAAGTGACCTATTGGTACAACCTCAGTAGTAAGTGCACGTGTAGTGAGTTACCTTCACTTTGGAGGCTTAGGGGAGATACTGCGCGATACCTCATCAGGACGTGACCTCACCTAAACTCTGTGATACACTCATGGCTTTGAGCAGGTCATAATTTATCTCTGCTTGATGTTACTTATTCAACCACACATTCCAGCCTTGATAGGCCTTAACTCATCCACTGGAGTACCCCGCTTATGCCACAACCTACCTCAGAACCTACCGAACAACACACGACGGGCACGCGAACGTTCATTGCTGATTTAGCAAATAATATTGGTCAATCTGTCACGATTTACGGTTGGGTCTACAGCCGCCGCGACCTTGGTGGTATTCGTTTTCTGTTGGTGCGTGATAAAAGCGGGCTGGTGCAGTGTGTGTTTGGCAAGGTGGATCTGCCGCTGGCAGAAAGTTGTGTGGCTGTAACTGGCACGGTGGTAGAAAGCAAAAAATCACCCGGCGGGCTAGAGATTCAAGCAGAGACATTAGAGCTTATTTCTGAGGCCGTTGAGCCGCCACCCATCGAAATTCCTAAAGAAGAGTGGCACGTAAACCCAGAAACAATCCTGCAGTACCGCCATGTGTCCTTGCGCGGGCTCAAAGCGCAAGCCAGCATGAAGGTGCAAGCTGAACTGGTGCGCGGCTTTCGGGCTTACCTCAACAGCCAAGGCTTTTCAGAAATTTTCTCACCCAAGTTAGTGGCCGCTGGTGCTGAGGGTGGTGCTAACTTGTTTGAGGTTGACTATTACGGCAAACGTGCCTATCTAGCCCAGTCACCGCAGCTTTACAAGCAGATTATGGTGGGCGTCTTAGAGCGTGTGTTTGAGGTTGCCCCGGTGTTTCGGGCGGAAGCGTCTCACACCAGTCGCCACCTTGCCGAGTACTTATCGCTAGACGTTGAACTTGGCTTTATTGACGATGATAACGATGTCATGGACGTAGAAGAAGCCTTGCTCAAGTCGATGATGGCGGGTGTGGCTGAAAGTTGTGCGCGCGAACTAGCGATGTTTGAGATTGACCTGCCTAACCTCGAGGTTGACTTTCCGCGTATTCCCCTTCTGGAAGCAAGAGATATCGTCAAAAATGAATACGGGCATGCATCTGGTGGTAAAGACCTCGACCCCGAAGCTGAGCGCCTCATCGGCCGTTGGGCGAAAGAAAACCACGATAGTGATTTTATTTTTATTACTCACTACCCTCAAGCTGCCCGCCCGTTCTACACCTACCCAATTGAAGACGGCCTCACGCGCGGCTTAGATCTCATTTTTAGAGGTACTGAGATCACCTCTGGCGGACAGAGGATTCATGAACACGCCATGCTCATTACCGAAATGCAAAAACGCAACATGAACCCAGACGCGTTTAGTGGTTATCTGGAGGTCTTCAAACATGGGATGCCCCCGCACGGCGGCTTTGCGATTGGGGCAGAGCGGTTAACAGCGTTACTACTGGGTATTAGTAATGTGCGTTTTGCGCGGGCGTTTCCTCGAGACGGCAGCCGCTTGCAACCGTAATACAAAGCTCATTGCTCATTAGCGCCCTGTAAAGGCGACACCAAACAACTAAGCTAGTGGTATGTCAGCAGACTCTCAACAGCCCGCAGAAGCACCAAAGCCGGATGTCACTGAGGTGCTTCTCAAAGTTAATAGCATCATTGAAAAAGTTATTGCTATGGTCGTTGTGGCGCTACTCGCTAGCAGTGCAGCTATTCTGTTATGGCGCAACTGGATGGATTTACTGCACACGTTTGGGGGCGGTGAATTTAATTTAGCGCGCACGCTGTCCGAAGTTTTGTTAGCGCTTATGGTTGCCGAAATTATCGCGACTATAAGCTCGTTTTTACGGCGTGGTATCTTTGACCCTATTCCCTTTTTAGTTGTGGGCATCATCGCTAGTATTCGCAGGTTGCTGGTCATCAGTGCCGAGGGTGCAGAGTTACTTGTCAGCAACAGCCAAATTCCTATAGCACTACTTATTGAACTTGCTATTTTGACTGTCACCATCGGTGTGTGTTCGTGGTCAATTGGCTATTTGAAACCACGCTTAGATGCAACGCCAAAAGCTGGATAGGATGAATTTCATCGACTGATACTTTTAACGTGTAGCGTTAAGGTACTACTGTCGTATTGAATGTGGGTCTGTAGTCATACTCAGCTCACCCCAGAGGATGATGTGCCAACCAAGCTCACTATCTATGATGAAGATGCTTAACAAAAGAGCATCAGCAGCATACTGATTGCACCACGCTTGGAGGCAACACAATGACAATAGGAACACCTACCACAGGGACATCTACACCCCCAACATCTACCAAACCTACACGCATTACCGCCATTGACACGCTGCGCGGGTTTGCGTTGTGTGGCATTTTGGTCATGAACATCATGAGTTTTGCCATGCCAGATAAAGCTTATTACAATCCCACGATCTATGGTGGAGACGACCTGCTCAACCGACTTGTCTACGGCTTTGCACACCTCTTTTTTGACCAAAAGTTTATGGCTATTTTTTCGATGTTGTTTGGCGCAAGTGTCATGCTTATCCTCAGTAAAGCACGTGACAAAGGCAGCTCAGGTGCGCGGATTCACTACACACGAAACTTTTGGTTGTTAGTTATCGGTGTGTTACACGGGATTTTTTTGTGGCAGGGTGATGTTTTGCGGACTTATGCTGTATGTTCGTTCCTGTTGTTTTTCTTGAGGAAGCTTAACCCGCGTGTACAGCTTGTGTTAGGAATCATCATTTTTATGCTACCGTCTGCGGTCAATATGCTTTTTGCAAGTCAATTACCTAACCTAGACGAAGTAGGTCAGCAAACACTTGTAGATAACTTTGCTCCAAGTGAGACTATTCTAGCTGAAGATATTGCAGCCATCTTTCTCTTCGAAGACAGCTCGAGGTCGCCGCACTCGAAGACAGAATCGGTGTCTCCATGAATGCTCGCATGCCATTTTTCGACCTCATCCTCTGGTACGCCGCCATTCGCATCGCAAACAAACTCTACGCTCTCCACAAATTATTCAAACAGCGACGACTGGTCGGTGCCAACGAAGAAGCTCGCTTCCAAGCAAAACTCTTCGTTCTAGGAGGAGCGCTCGGTCTCGAAGCAGCGCGATATCTCTCTCTCGAACTCGGACGCCGTCTCGAGACCAGTCGCCTCGTCGTCGGCATACACATCCCTGCAGAAATCAAGCATCCAACCGAATTCCTAGATGGCCTCGACGCGCTTCTCGACGGCGACGATCCTCCCCAGGAAGATCAAGAACAACCGACGGAGAAACCGGCGTCGACTTCCAAGCACGTCGCTCCAACATATCAAGAAGGAGCACGACATTCTCCTGAACTTCCCGCTCCAGCCAACAACGAAGAGCGAGAGATGCCGGAACGACGGTCCGCGGCATCGTCGTCAGAGGGCGCAGCTACAGACAACCACGAGCAGGCGCAGTCGGCATCGACGTCGGAAGTTGCAGCGACTAGCAACCAACAAGAAGACAAGGCAGCGGTCTCGTCACAATCGATTGAGGCTCCCACTCCAGACAGTCAGGAGCAGGAACGGGCGGCGTCGATCGACAGCCCTTCTGCAGACAAAGGAGCGAAACCGGAAGCGGCCAACGACAGCTGTCCAGATACTTCGCTGGAACCATCGAAGCAGAAGCCTTCGTCGTCGTCCGAGGGGGCATTCCTCGAC
>JBCCBI010000019.1:0-24116 GCA_039034155.1 Deinococcota bacterium
AAATGGAAAACTTGTGCCGTCACTGCTGTTACTTGCCATGTGCTGTTATTTAGTAGGCTATTACTTAATACGATGCTATTTACTACGATGTTGTTTGAGTCGTTACTTGATGCCGCCGCTATTTGACATCGCCGTCACTTGACATCGCCGTTATTTGACATCATGGACAGGCTGCTTACAAGTTACATCATTGGCTCGAGGTTGTAACACGAGGATTCTTATTGGCTAGGTTTTGAAAGATGTTATAACGCAGCTCGTAAATATGTTGCGTCTGTGTGATGCTTCACTTGCTGCGCATCTACACCATCTAGACAGAGCCTTAAACACGATTACTTTACACACAGCCCACCGCGTTTTTTGCTAAAGTTTGGGTAGAGGTATTTTATGGCAATAGTACGTAATTTAACACTCACCATTACGCTTTGCTTGGCGTTGTTTGTTTCGTCAAGCGTGGCGCAACAAGCCAGTTTCTTTGCTGCGGCAAGAACCGGCGGCGTCACATCTCTACAAACTCTCGTTAGCGCTGGCTTTGACGTTAACGGCCGCGACCAGTATGGTCAAACGCCGCTTATGTACGCGGCTGCTGGCAACCCTGACCCAGAAGTTATCTCTTATCTGGTTAGTGTTGGCGCAGATGTTAACGCCATTACACCCACTGGTTGGACAGCACTCATGTTTGCAGCCAGAGACAACAGCAACCGGGCCGTAGCTGCGCGCTTGTTTGAGCTTGGCGCCGACCTAGACGCCCGCAACAACCAGGGCCTACGCGCTGAGGATTACGCAGTGGCATCAACTGCGGCGACCTCAGCAACATTTAATGTTAACGCGTCAGTTACGGGGACATCCCCAGTCATAGCATCAGGTCTGGGCATGGTGAGAGCTGGATTCACAGGCTTTCAAACCGTTCTCCCTAGTAGTTTTGACCGCCAACGTGCTATCAATTATTACAGCCCGGCACCTCAAACGTCCGCTACTGGCTTCAATCAGTCTTACCAAGCAAGCTTCGGGCGAGCTGGCAGCAGCTATCAAAGCACGCTCGCGCCCACCATGCGCAACGTGCCGATGGTGACCTTCCGCGCCTATCCAGAAGGCACGATTATTCCAGCTAATACCAGCACAGGCGTGCAAACTCAAGCTGTACCCATGCGTGCTGCAGCATCTATGCAGGCCATGCAAGCTGTTGCACCATCTATGCAACAAACTTTTGCTCAGGCACCTATGCAACAAACTTTTGCTCAGGCTCCTATGCAAGCTGTTCAGCCCCAAATAGCGGCACCGATAGCAAGTGCGCCTAACTTCTACACGCCAGTTGCAACTGCTGCAACCAATGTGCCGGTAGGTTTTCCAGCTCAAGGTATTTACGGGGCAGCTGGCGGCAACATCTACACAAATGTTGGCTCGAGTAGTGATGGGTTTACCAATATCTCGAGCGTCGGACGGCAAGCGCCAAGCTACTACGGCACCCGCTTGTATGAAGCACTCAACGCAGGCCACAACGTGTATGCACCCAGCAATGTCATCTACAATGCACGTCCTGTGAACACGTTACGCAATGTCAACGAAAGTAGCATGGTCATGGCGCAATCGCCAGGTATTGCCACACCACTGTTTGATATTCCTGCAGACAACGGGGTGCAACCTCCTGCAGGTACACCAGAGATGGCACCCTCTGGCGCACAAACACTACCCATGCGCCGTACTGTTACAGGGCCGCTTACTCAACCAAGTCGCTTGTTATACGGTCCCAATGGACCTCAGGGCTTTTTCTATCAGCCTTACGCGCTGACCTACACCATTGACTATGGACGCGAATTCCAGTACAACCGGGCAACACCTGTTGTCCAGCAAATTGCAGCTGATGATTTTCAACCTTGTGTGGACTTAAACAATGCAGCTGCACCAGCACTCTTGCAAATTGCTCACATCAATACGCCTGCTCAGATTCAAGACATTACGATTGAGCGCGGCTACCAACTGTTTAGCTCAGTTGAAGACTTAGCTGCCCGGGTGAGTGGTATTGGCCCTAGTCAACTAGCAGATATTCGCATGCAAGGCTTAGCGTGTGTGAGGTTTGACTAGGCTTTAATATGTTGTCATTGATGTGTTAGAGCAAGTTCCAATACACTAGACACTTATAATGCAGCATGCTCGAGCAACTCACCAATTACGTTTACTATCTGCCAGCTGAGGCAACAACAGACAGACCTATCTTGGGTGTAGTGCGAGGTTCGCGCTACACCCTTGTTATTGATGGCGGCAACTCAGAGGCCCACGCGCGCAAACTTCAACACGCTATATCTAAGAAGTTTGGGGCTGAACATTTTGGTGATGCAGACGTTAACTTTGTAGCTGTCACCCATCATCACTGGGATCATGTGTTTGGGCTTGATGCCTGGGACGCACCCGTGCTGGCTGAGCAGCGTATTGCAACGCAGCTCGAGTACCTCTCTACCCTAACTTGGGATGATGCTGCACTCAACGCGCGCGTAGTAGACGGCACAGAAGTCACCTTTTGTCGCAATATGATTCAAGCCGAATTACCCGAAACACCCCAAAATCCACGGCAGGTGATAGTCCGCTTAGCAGACATTACCTTCACAGACGCCATCACGCTCGACCTTGGTGGCGTTTGTTGCGATGTTGTCCATGTGGGCGGCGAGCACGCACCTGACAGTTGTGTGGTTTATGTCTATGAGGTTGATACCAGTAGCGATGATAATAACGCGACTCATGATGCGACTAAACCTGCTGCCCAACGCAACAGCGTTCTCTTTTTGGGGGATTGTACCTACCAAAACTTTTACAACGGCCATAGTGAAGCTAGTTATGACATGCAGCAGCTCCAAAGCTTACTAACGCGTTTAGCCAAGTTTCCAGCCACGTGGTATGTCACCTCACACAATGAGGCAGCTCAAGATGCTCCACGTTTTCGACAGGAAATGGAACAGCTCACCGCCATTGGCATAACGGTTGAAGCGCACGGTTTTGATGGCGATTTAGTGCTCGAGATGCTCAGTCGCCGTTACGGCTTACGGTCAACTGAAGACACGCGTGAACTTGTACGTATGTTTCAAGTCGGCTTACGCTTGCGGCAACAACAATCACAAGACACAATTTAATCAACAACATGAATAGCACTTGGTAGCAACCTCAACATTGTGTACCCCCACGCAATGAAGCGCAGACTCTAGGGAGTAAATTAAATATAGATGATTTTGCAAGAGATTTGTAGGAAAGAGTTACCGATTTATGCATCAAACACGTTCTAGTTACATCTTTAATCATAAATACCGCCAAATTATTATTGCAGCTAGCCTATTTCTTGTGTTTAGTCTTGCTGCCTTGGTTGCAACTTGGCAAATTGCTCGAGACTTACAGCAGAGTGCCATTAGAATCAATCTTTCTGGGCGTCAACGTATGTTGTCCCAGCGTTGGACGAAGACACTCTTGCAGCTCGAGGATATCTTGTTAGCTGAAGATGCTATGAGCACTGAGTTATATGAAGAGTTTGTGACGACAACCGAGCTGTTTCACAGCACTTTAATGGGGTTTTTAGATGGCGGTACGGTGACTTCTGGCGACAACACACTGATTAGAATTGTAGCTATTGAAGATCCGTCAGCACGCACAATCCTGCAAAATACACGCATTGTATGGCAGCCTATTTATGACGACATGCAAGCTTTTTTGCAAGCTGAAAGCCCCGCTGATATTGATCAGCTCATTTTGAGCAATGTACGTCCTACTCTCAACTACGCATTAGATAATAACCTCACCCTACTTAGTCTCATGAACGAGCTAACCTTCCAACTTGAAACACTTGCCCGCAACAATGCCCAACGGTTACGTACTATTCAAATTACTAGCGTTCTTTTTGCACTCATTAACTTCGTGTTTTTACTGCTATTTACTGTACGTAAGCTCATCAAAACAGATACAGAGTTAGCAGTAAGTCTAGCTGAAGTTAGAAAGCTCAACCTGCGTCTTGAAGCTGACCGCAACAACCTCAGCGCACTATTTGAGGGCTTTATGGACAACAGTCCTGTGTCGATGTGGATCAAAGACCCGCAGCGGCGCTATGTGCGTGTTAATGATTGTTTTGCCAATGAGCTAGGTCATTCCAGAAGCAGTTTGGCTGGAAAACGTTATGAAGACATTAGGGACGATGACTATACTCAGACGTTTACAGAGGCTGACAGCGCTGTCTTCGAACATGGTGAAACTCGTGTTGATGATCATGATTTCACAACAGAAGCTGGCATGCAACGGCGCATTACAACACGTTTCCCCATTTTTGATGCGCACGGTAATCTGTACGCGTTGGGCGGTATGTCAGTCAATGCAACCGATTATCATCTTGATTCACCCCAGGCTAAAGACATTCGTGTAGAGCAAAACTAGTTGCTTGCTCGAGCCAAGCGTGCAAGTCCCTCACTTACGGTGACAACGGCTACCCCACGCTCGCAGGTAGCATCTAAAAGCTGAGCTAAGTTTTGCTGCTGCCACCAACCTGTATCAAAGCTCGAGTGAATTGTCCAGACCAACCAGCCCTCATTGGCAATGGCTTTGTCAAGTACGTCTAAATACCCTGCTAAACTATGCCGCGCGCTGATGTTATAGCGAGTTAAAGCATAAGGATTGCTTTGAGCATCATTTAAGCCGATGCCATCTGTGTATCCCTCTTCTCTGTAAATAAACGCAGCGTCGTAGTAACGGCTCACCGCGTCTATAACCTCAGAGTTGTAGCGTCCATAAGGATAGACAAAGGTGTTTGCGAACAGGCTGGCTCGAGCCAAAATATCTCGACTTTCACGTAAATTGTTGTCGAGTAGCAGTGGATCAAGGGTTGTTTGATCGTTGTGATACATCGAATGTGAGGCAATTTCCCAGCCTAGCTCACGCACTCTGTACAGGTCGTCGTAGTTGGTGTGGGTGCGGCTGCTAATAAGCCCTGCAATAATTGCGAGCGTACCTACTTGGCCGCGGGGCGCAAAAATGTAGTCAATTAACTCTAAGTCTTTACGCTCACCATCGTCAAAAATAAAACTCACAAAGGCGCGCTCTGAAACGGGTGTACGGCAAGGTTGGTTAGCTGCGTAAAATGCGTCTTCTAGGGCGCTAACATCTGCACTATAACGCCGCAACGTACCAGCGAGTTGGGCGTCCAGTGCAGCCCGTTGCAACACACCAACGTCAACATCACTAAGACGTGCGCCCCTGGCGAGTAATACGTTAGCAGCGCCTCGGTTGTGGCGGTAGAGGGCTAGCTCGAGCGGCGTGGTGGTTGCACCATCTTCCGTACGCACAATTACCTCGTTTGGGTCGAGGCCACTGTCAAGTAGCGCACTCACTAAATTAGGTCCAGCAACTGAGGCTACAAACGCTAGCGTGTCGGTACGTGCTAATACACTCATGTCACGACGGTTGAGCGCGTCTAAAATCACCTCGGCAGCTTGCCTATCACAGCTGTTGCTGCCGCCGTTATAACTCGCATGTTTCACGTGTCCTAAACAGGGAAAATAGTCCAGCACCGTGCGAACATCAAACAGGTCATAAAAATAGACAACGTCGTCGATGGTTGCCCCTGCCTCGAGCAGCACGCCGGCTATGCTATCTAAGCCGAAGCTGCCACGATTAACGTAGGCCATAGCAGTGATGGTGCCGTCCAAGCTGCCACCTTCGTCTATCAAATAGCGCAGTAACGTGGGGCTAGCATACTTAGCCGCAAACTTCATCACACTACTGCCTTCTATATTACTGGGCAGTTGGGCATTAACATCTGCACCTGCCTCAACTAGCAGTTGCGCCATGCTGAGTTGGTTGGTGATGACAGCTTCCATAAGTGGTGTAGAACCTGTACTGCCACGTTGATTAACATCTGCACCTGCTTCAATTAAGGCTTCAACTTGAGCTAGTTGACGCGTTTTAATTGCAAACGAAAACGCCTCTTGTGCCCCTGCTACAGGTATCACTATGAAAGATATAAGCAAGACAAGCGCACGTAAATAGAATTTCGGAGAATAACATAGTGTCCACATCATGACTCCTTAACCGCACTAACCAGCATAGTATCTAAGTACCTCCAAGTTGAAACACACTAAGTATCAAACTCAGCAGCGCCCATCCTTAACCGCTAAACGCATGTCACGAAAACTGCGGTTTCCAGATAGGAGGTACTTAAGAAATTGTAACTCAAAAAAGAAAACGCTCAGCAATAATCTCAAAACCATGTCTAACTAGCTCGAGACAGCATCTTAAGTTAAAAAACGTGATGTGAAACACGTTGTTATCTTATTGACGTGTGTTTTACTTTGCATACCATCAACAATCGACACTCAAAAGCAGCGTCACAGAGATAACCTAGCTCCAGATAGCTATTCTCTCGAAAAAGGTGCTTGATAAGTGTTTTGACAAGACGTTATAGGTTGCCAACGATCTGCATCAGATAAGTTTGCTAACCTCTTTGACATCAACGTGAGCAAACATCGCCTCAGCATGCTTATCAGTTTTTTGTCTCAGATGATGCCATGTTACGTGCATCAATTTGTAAAGACGCTCGAGCACGCGTGTTGATTGTGAAGGGATTTAGAAGGGAGTATACCGATTTCGATGAAATCGGGTGCTGTTTCTACACCTTCTAGGTGGGTTAATTCGTTAACGAATTAACCGGAAAGGGTATCATCATGAAACGCTTGACTATTATTGGGCTCGCCCTGGGACTTTTAAGCGGACTAGCTAGCGCACAACTTGCAGCTGGTGACACGTCGTCGGCTAGCATTGCGCTCAGTAACAACTTTGCAGGTAACTCGTGGCGACAAGCCATGTTGCAAAGCTGGGAAGAAGTTGCTGATGACGCTGTTGGTGCAGGTATTGTCGCTGACGCACCTGCGTTTACCACCGCTGAAAACCAAGCCACCGAGCAAGCCGCCCAAATTCAAAACCTCATCTTGCAGGGTTACGACGCCATTGTGGTCAATGCAGCCTCCCCTACAGCACTTAACGGCACCATTAAACAAGCGTGCGACGCGGGCGTTATTGTGGTGTCGTTTGATGGCATTGTGACTGAGCCCTGTGCCTGGCGCATTGTGATTGACTTTGCGGGTATGGGTGAAGCTCAGATGGATTACCTCGCTGACCGTTTAGACGGTGGCAATATATTGGAAATTCGCGGGCTAGCTGGCGTGTTTGTAGATGACGAAATTCACGCGGGCATCAACAGCGGTCTGGAAACCTATAGTCAATTTGAGCGCGTAGGTAGTGTTCATGGCGATTGGACGCAAACCGTTGCCCAACGCGAGGTATCCGGCATTTTGCCCACTCTGCCCGAGGTTGCAGCGGTTGTGACCCAAGGTGGCGACGGTTTTGGCGCTGCGCAAGCGTTTGCCGCTGCCGGGCGCGACGCACCTATCATCATTATGGGTAACCGCCACGATGAACTGAGCTGGTGGCAAGAACAAAAAGATGCTAGCGGCTACGAAACGTTCTCGCTGTCGATTGCACCAGCGTCGTCTCAGGTAGGCTTTTGGGTTGCCCAGCAGATTTTAGCAGGTAAAGACGTCCCTAAAGATTTGCTACTACCTACGCTCGTGGTGACACAGGACGATCTGGAGTATTGGCTCGAGCGCACCCCCGAAGGTGGCGTGACCAACGCAACCTACACCCAAGACTGGGTCAGTGGGCTTATTGACGCTGTCATTGCCGGTGAACCCGCACCGCCAACACCTCAGTAAAACGCCCCAATAACTTGTTAATGAACGTAAGTCGTCATCAACCTGCATGAGTTTACTTTCACTGAGTGCAGCAACTAAACACTACGGTGCCGTTACCGCACTAGCTGGGGTGGATGTAACCATTCACCCCGGTAGTTGTGTGGGCTTAATTGGTCACAACGGCGCGGGTAAGTCTACGTTAAGCCAAATTATGGCGGGTACGCTCACCATGACCAGCGGGCAACTTGTTGTTGAGGGTAACGCAATTGATGCCTTCACAGCCCGCCGCGCCCATGAACTTGGCATTCGCTGTGTGTTTCAAGAGTTGTCGCTCTGTCCTAACTTGACGGTCATCGAAAACACCCGTTTAATGCACCGTGACCTCCGTGGCTGGGGTTGGCGTAACCGCGCCCGCAAGCTTATTCAAGACAGTCTAGACACTATCTTTCCAGATCATGGCGTGCCGCTCAGCGCGCAAATTGCCAGCTTACCGCTTGTCAAACGGCAAATGGTGGAAATTGCTAGAGCGTTTACGATGAGTGACAATAAGACTGATGCTGAGATTAAGCTCATCATTTTAGATGAACCCACCTCGTCTTTAGATGCAACCAGCAGCGCACAACTGCTGAACTATTTACACAGTTTTGTGCAAGCTGGCGGTAGTTGTGTGTTCATCTCTCACATGCTAAACGAGGTGCTCGAGGTGGCTGAGCGCATCATCGTCATGCGCGATGCCCAAGTGGTTGCTGACAAACTTGTCACCAGCGAAACAGGTGAGCTTCGTAAAGATGATCTTGTTGCCCTGATGGGCGATGTTGCTGCAGAGGTTGAACAACACAGTCAACGTCAACAGGCAGGTGAGGTTGTTATCTCACAACAACGTACCCAAGACGCAGCAACGTTTCAGGCGGCTGCCCACGAAGTGATTGGCATTGGCGGACTGGCAGGACATGGGCAAGATGACTTTTTACGCACGCTCATGCTGGCGCGCAAGCAGCACCCTAAACGTGCGTTCATTGCTGGCGACCGGCAGCGGGACGGCGTATTCCCACTTTGGTCAATTCGTAAAAACATCAGCCCGCGTGCTTATCAAAATTTGCAGCAGCATGGTTTGAGACGAGGCTTTGTTGATGGCAAAGCCGAAACAGCTTTAGCTGAACAGTGGCGCACCCAAATTGGCATTCGCACGCCCCATGTGGATGAGGCCATTACCAGTTTGAGCGGTGGCAATCAACAAAAAACTCTGTTTGCTAGGGCGCTCGCGTCCGACGCTGAAGTGATCTTGATGGACGATCCCTTACGCGGGGTAGACGTTGGCACCAAGCAGGATATTTATGCCATGATTCAAACTGAAGCTTCGGGGGGACGTTGTTTTATTTGGTACAGCACCGAGATAGACGAGCTTTTTTACTGTGACCGTGTGTATGTTTTTCGTAACGGGGGTATTGTGGAGGTGCTCGAGCAACCCAATATTAGCGAAGCAAGTATTCTCGAGGCGTCGTTTTAGAGGTGTAATCATCATTTAGAGATGTCATCATCACCTAACCTTAGGACGCAAAAAACACTTTCTAACATCACATTTCTCGATTGCATACGCTTGAAGCCATCAAAATCAATACACATTTTTATTGACTCAAATTGTTATTGATAATCCCGCAAAACATCACGATATACCCAATATTTATAGCAATACTATCTCAACTTAAGGTCACTTCCTCATGAACTCAATTCTCAACTAAGCATGGTCAACCTACCTACCTCGAGCGGACTTACTTGGACACAACGGCTACCTAGACTATTGCGGGCAGCGCTGCCTGCGCTAGCACTTGCACTTATTTTGGCAGCTATTTTCAACCTGCAACCCAGAGCACAAAGCTATTTTGGCCTCAACTTACTCTTAAATTTGTCCATCCCCATCATCTTTGCCACCCTCGCACAGATGTTTGTCCTAACGCTTGGTGATTTGGATTTGTCCATTGGCGGCTTTGTGAGCTTGGTTGCGTGCATCACCGTAACGCATTTGGCAACGCAACCGTGGCTAGGTGTGCTCATGCTGATTGGCTGCGTTGGGTTGTACGGCTTACTTGGCGCGCTCATAAGTTGGCGCAACTTGCCCGCTATTGTGGTCACCTTGGGTATGTCCTTTGTGTGGTTTGGGCTAGCTGTGTTGGTACTTCCTTCGCCTGGCGGTACGACACCGGGGTGGTTAACCCAAGCGCTGCGGCTACAACCGCCCTTTGTGCCCTTACCCATTGTGGTGGCTGTGGTGAGCGGCATCGCCATTCACCTTGCGTTTATGACCTCAGCGGGTGGGGTGGTGCTTCGGGCAGCAGGTGGGAACGCCAAAGCACTGCGCCAAGCAGGCTGGTCACTGCTCACCATTCGCGTGCAGCTTTACTGCCTCAGCGGGCTTATGGGCGTGCTATCTGGCTTAACCCTTACCGGAATTACAACCTCAGCAGATAGCAACATCGCTCTGCGCTACACGCTGGTGTCCATTGCCGCAGCCATTTTGGGAGGCTGTGAATTTGTGGGCGGCCGCGTCTCTCCTATTGGTGCTGTGTTAGGTGCACTCACGATGACCTTAGCAGCGTCGTTTTTATCTTTTTTGCGTATTTCTCCCGACTGGCAAATTGGGGTTCAAGGCGTCATTTTGATCCTCGTCTTGGGCTTGCGAGCGGGTCTAGATTGGTGGGAGCGGCGCGCATGACACAACCATCACCAAAGTCAGCAACAGAGTCATCACCACCATCTAAACGGATGGCCCTCACAAATTACCCGTGGTTGTGGTCATTTGTAGCTGCCATACTTGTCTGGGGAGTTACGGTTGTTGTGGCTGAAGGTCGCGGTGCAGGTGCCACACTCACAGCAGCACTCAACTTTGCAACGTTCTATGTGATTGTAGGTGCCGGGCAAATGTTTGTCGTCACCATGGGTCCCGGCAACGTGGACTTGTCTATTCCAGCAACCATTGCGCTAGCGGGTGCCGTTTCCATGCGAGTGATGGACGGTGCAGGTGCCATGATTCCGCTTGGGCTACTCAGCGCGGTGGGCATTGGCGCGCTGGCAGGTTGCGGCAACTTTTTGCTGATTTATCTGCTGCGCATTCCGCCAATTATTGCTACGTTATCAGCTAGTTTCATTTTGCAGTCACTAGCGATTGCGTTTGGGCGTGGGTTGCGGATTCGCCCACCGGATAGTTTGGGGAGTTTTGCAACGGCTCGAGCCTTCGGCATCCCGTGGATTGCTGTCATCACGCTACTTCTTACCATCGGGTTAGCGTATCTACTCCAACACAGCATTTACGGACGTTCAGTGCTTGCCCTCGGCCAAAACCCACGTGCTGCGCAACTTTCCGGCCTCAAAGTCAACCTCACGCGGTTTTTAAGTTACGCACTTTGTGCTGCCTTGGCAGGGCTTACAGGCCTACTACTCGCAGCGTTTTCAGGTGGTGCATCGCTAGACATGGGCAACCAATTTTTACTGTCTTCGATTGCAGTGGTGGTCATTGGTGGTACCAACATTGCCGGAGGTGACGCTAACGTGCCGGGGTTATGGGGGGCGTCGCTATTTTTGTTTTTGGTGGTAACCATGCTTAACTCGCTCGGCGTAAGTAATGGTCTGCGGCAAGTGCTCACCGGGCTTATTATCATTGCGATTATTACCGCCTCGAGCCGCAGAACAACCTAATCTTTTAGTCAGTAGATTGTTTTTGTTTGAGTGAGGTATCAACCAAATCATCGCTACTGTAAGCTGTCACGAATCTCGAGACTCATAGCAAAAGCACAACACATCTTGAAGTTTCAGTTACCACTAATCATGTGCGATGCCGTTGCACTCACTACGACACCGCATTTTGTTTAACAATTTCAACTAGCAACACCACGACTTATTGATACACACGTATTAGCTGATGAAATCTCCCCTTCTCCCTTGCACCCCTTCTCCCCTTCTTAACGCACAACATCACCTGTCAAGTAGCTGTAACAACATCTTGTGACACTGCTAGTACTATCTGAGGATTTTCCCGTCATGCGGGTTAGCGTAGCACAACAAATTACAATTTGGGTTACGTGGTTTTGGGTTACGTGGTTTTGGGTTACGTGGTTTTGAGTTACGTCGTTGATAACAAAATTGTTGGCAAGCTGAGGCGTTTAACTAGGTGCTTCTTGAGAGGTTTGTTGTAGTGCCTCGAGCTGCAGGGTCTCGAGCTGTAGGGTCTCAAGGTTAACGTCCTCAACCTCAGCCTCAACAACCTCAGCAAATGCCTGACTCACCTTCGGTTTAACCTCATCCAAGGGCACAACACGCCCCAACAACTTGGAAAGGCTCGTCACCTGTTTATCTGCCAGTCCACAGGGGACAATGTGCTCAAAGTGGCTTAAATCGGTTGAGACGTTCATTGCAAACCCATGAAACGACACATGGCGCTTAATAGCCACGCCGATGGCAACTACTTTGGCATCTCGCACGGCAGCGTTTTGATTGTGATGACTAAAAGGTCGCTGCTCGTCCACCCACACACCCGCATAGCCCGGACTGCCCTCACTGACGATGTCGTAGCTGGCTAGGACGTTAATCATGACTTGCTCGAGGTTGCGCAAAAAGTCCCGCACGCGCCGCCCTACCTTAAAGATAGGATAGCCAACCAATTGCCCCGGCCCGTGATAAGTGACATCTCCCCCACGCTCAATGGTGTGAAGGCTAAAGCCTTGCCTTAGCAGCTCTGCTTCTGGCGTTAGTAAATTGTCCCTGCTCCCTTTGCGCCCAAAGGTAATTACCGGCGGATGCTCCACAAGGAGCAAGGTTGGCGGCAAATCGCCAGCAACCACCTGCTGATGGGTATCAAGCTGAACTTGCCAAGCTTGTTGGTAATCCATCGTGCCTAAATCGCAAACTAGAACATTGCTATTAGCTCGAGGTTGTACTGGTGGGGTAACAGGCAATTTATCTACTATGATGTCATCCTTATCTTGCTAAGCATAGCAATCACACCTGTTTCAAGTTACTTGGCATCTTGCATTTGATGGCAGTTCATTTAGCAGCAAATACGTCATCTTCTAGCTAGGAACTCAGCAACTATTCAGACAGATTCAGACACAAGTTGATGCTTGCATCTTTCGATTGTCTACAGTTGACGCTTTACATCCAATGTATCCCTTATCGTTTACAATTTTCTTACAAATTGACCTGTTAAATTTTTGTAAAGCCCGTCTAGGATATCATCTAGCCATTTGTGTCATGTGTTGCCTTTGCGTGAACAATGGTGTAAAGTTGTGGGGTAAAGTGTGATGTCACGAAAAAGAATCCAAATGTTTTCGTGGCTGAGGGCAGCAGGGTGGTGCCCTCGAGCACTGACCATGCGAGCACTGACTCTATGATTACAGGGCGAGTACGGGCTCGCGTAGTAAGGAAAGAAACATGGCAACAGGAAAAGTTAAATGGTTTAGCAGCGAAAAAGGCTACGGCTTCATTGAGCAAGCTGATGGCGGCCCCGACGTGTTCTGTCACTCCTCGGGCATTCGCGGCAACGGCTACCGCAACCTCAACCAGGGGGACGAGGTTGAATTTGAGCTCGAGCAAGGCCCCAAAGGTCTCCAAGCACGCGACATTGACATCATCAGCCAGGCAGCAGAGCCTAGCGGTAGTCGCTACTAAGAGATACATCTTTAGCATTAGCTTCCTTAACTAAGCTAACTTACGTGCCCAAATTAACTGGGCACGTTTTTTTGTGGGCATCATCCAAAAAGGCTGAGGCAGATAGCATCGTATAAAGTCTTCGTCTATATTGATGATGCCATCACCCCATCGGCAATAGCAAAAATGCTCAGCGTGCGAGGATTAACCCCACGGCGCATATGTCAGTAGATGAATACGAGGATACGGGCTAAGGGCTTATCTCCCTTTCCCCTTTGCCCATTCCTCACACACAACACATTAATCAAGCTACCTAACAAACCCAACTCACTCTTCAATAAACTTATAAAGTCTACCTGCATTGTAATCGGCAACGTAAAGTTCACCAGCAGCGTCTTGCCCAAACGTGGCAATGGCGAGGCTCGAGTCCATCAGGTAAGTCGATGCCCACGCACTGCCATCAAACCGTGCAGCCCACATATTGCCGCTCACAAAATCCCCAAACACATACGCGCCGTCTAAACTAGCGACCTCACGCCCACGATAACGGTAGCCCCCAGTGATAGAACGGCCCGCACCTGAACGGTGGCTGTACTCTAAAATAGGCAGCGTTTGCCCATTGGTATCGCAACCTTCCGAAGGGTTAAAGCAGTGCGCCCCTTCGCTAATACGCCAACCGTAATTTTCACCACCAGTGCTGCTAGCAGGTTGAAAATTGACCTCCTCAAACGCATTTTGCCCAACATCTGCCATAAACAAGTCGCCAGTAGCAGTATCAAAGCTAAACCGCCACGGATTCCGTAAACCGTAAGCCCAAATCTCAGGGCGCACGTCTTTGGTGTTGACAAATGGGTTATCTGCTGGCACGCGGTAAGCTGCACCGTCGTCAGTATCAACATCAATACGTAAGAGCTTGCCAAGCAACGTTGTTAAGTCCTGCCCAGCGTTGAGTGGGTCGTCTGCTGCACCACCATCACCGGTGCCGATGTATAAATAGCCGTCTGGTCCAAAGGCAAGTTGTCCGCCGTTGTGGTTGCTAAAGGGTTGTTCAAAGGTTAACAGTGCCCGCGCTGAGTCTGGATTAGCGACGTTGGCATCGTCTGAAACGCGGTACTCCGCAATAACGGTGTTGCCAGCGCGGTCGGTGTAGTTTACAAAAAAGCGTCCGTTAGCATCATAATTGGGGTGGAAGGCTAAACTGAGTAAGCCGCGCTCCCCCCCTGTAGAAATGATGCTAGATACGTCTAAAAAGGGTGTCTGGAGAAGTTGACCTGCTTCAACAATGCGAATGCGCCCACGTTGTTCAACGACAAACATACGTTCGTCTATACCATTGTGGGTTACGGCTACGGGTTGCTCGAGCCCTTCGGTCACAAGTTGTAGACTTATAGCTTCCGTTGAACTGCAGGCACTAATTACACTTGCAAGCAGCACAACCAGACCCAACTTTGTTAGTGGCATCATCAGCAAATGTTTGAGTATCCCAGCTTTGAACATCATAGTCGCATTGTAAACGCTCGAGCGCACGCCGTTTCGACTCATCTCACGCTGAATATAGATGATGACATAATCATGAAATCACGCGTATAGGTTACAATCAGCCTCTTTGAGGTTCTTTTTGTGATGCCGCTTCAGCTCACGACTTACCTATTTATAATGCTACCTATTCATGATGCTGTGACCGCTGAGGATTTAATAATGTATCCGTCATCGTCTAATTCGGGATAAGGCAACCCAGCCTCATCTAGCCGCGCAGCCTGTTTGGAATAGAGCCACTTGAAGGTTTGCGCGGCCCTGTCTTGCGCACTTAAACGCGGGCGATCGTACATGCCTTTAGCACGGCGTTGGCGCTGGGCTTCAAATAAAATAACCGCTGTCGCTACCGAAACGTTAAGCGACTGCACCATGCCCACCATCGGCACAATAATGTGTTGGTCAGCGGCCTCAGCAACCTCGTCTGAGATACCGTCGCGCTCGTTACCCATGACGATGCAGGTGGGAACCGTATAGTCCACCTCGAGGTAATTCACCGCACTGTCTGACACACGCGTTGCCAAAATCTGCATATTTTGCGCGCGCAATATCTCTAGTACGTCTCGTGTGCGCTCATAAACTTGCAGGTTAATCCATTTATTAGCGCTAGCACTGGTTTCGTTGTAGGTTGGTACGCCGCCCGTTGGGTTAAACGCGTATACGGTACCAATACCTACGGCGTCACAACTGCGCAACATGGCCGACAAATTGTGTGGTTTGTGGATGTGCTCAGCAAAAATAGTGAGGTCAGCTTGGCGTTTGGCGAGTACAGCCTGAATTTTTTGGTAGCGGGCAGCCGTCATGTGGTGTATAAGTGGTTACTGATACTCACTGATAATTACTGACTTCGGGCAGCAGCTTCAGCAAGTGCTAAAAAGTACGCAGCGCGGCGGTCACTGGGGTCTTCGGACAGTAGAAAACGCCAGTAGGGTTGTGCCCGGACAGGTTCGTTAAGCTCGAGGTACAACCTGCCTAACCATGCGTTTGAATGAATATTCGCTGGGTTATAGCGCAGGACAAGTTCATGAAACTCGAGCGCGCCGCTGACATCCTCTCGCAAATAGTAGTTAAAGGCAACCCGCTGCGCTGCATCAACAAGTGAATGTTGATCGTTATCAGTCAGATCGCTCACCGTATCTAGATCTTGCCAGCGGCGCAAGCTTTGCCGAAACCAGTAGATATCTGCATAGGTTTCAGCTAAAAAGCGCAAGATATCTGGGTTATTTTGATCGTTGCCTAATGCCCGTTCCCCTAAAACAACAGCCTCGTTCCACAAGGGTGTATCAATAAATGGAAGTACCCGCTGTCTGCGGGCGGCAATGGAAGCACGTTGAGCCCTACTAAAGTCTGGATCAGCATCTAGCCGTTGCGCTGTACCAAACGCTAACACACTCATCAGTATGAGGACACCTAAACTACGTAATACAAAGTTCATAACATCACCATAGCATCTGTCTTAGGCCTGTGAGCAGCTATCAGCAAATAGCATATCTAAAAGGCGTTGATACATACACACAGTAAACTTAATGTCTGCACATGCTTGGGTTACTTCTGAAACGGACGTGGCTGTCGGGCAATTGTCAGTTCACGCATACGCTCAAAAACGTCAACGCCAAGCTGGTTGTAAATGTGCAACACGTCAATGAGCACCCAGTTTTCACGAATGAGGCCGTTTTCGCAGCGCCAAAAATCAAGACTGCGCATCTTCATTTCAGTGTTGGACGGCGCAATGCCCAACCAGCCATCATCTGAAAGTTTCATGCGCATACCCGGCCACGCCGTAAAGCCAACATAATCACCATCGCCAAACATGACGCCCTTATCCATAAACACGCCTCGGTCAGGCATGGCTTTTAAAAACGGAATTTGATGCCAGTTGCGAAAGCCAGAAATACGCCTCGAGGTACCAATACCCGCTGGACCATACCAAAGAAACTTAGGGTGCCAATACTTTTCTAGCTCCATAGCCTCAACGCCTTGTGGGGACTTAGCTAGGCCGTTAAGCATATCCGTTACTAAATTTAGGCTCGCCGCAGCTTTATTAGCATCATAGTCTTGAGTGATGATGCCATCCTGCGGGGCGGGGCCAGGCACCAACCACTCCACGCCTAGACTTGGACTCATAGGCCACGCACCTGCTTGCATCATAAGTTGCGGGATGTCCCAAACGGCTTGCATTTCAACAATTTTGTTATCTTCAACTCTAAAAAACTCAGCGTAGCGCATAAACGCTGCGTGACGGGTGGCTGGAATATCCAAAAAAGGACGCTCCCACACGCCCAAGTAGTGCCCTGCACAGCCCACCCAATGCTGTCCTTGCGACGTACCCGCCATTACAATAAAATCGCGCCGTTCTAGGTCGGGCATGGCCTCAATCAACGGTCGATAAGCCTGTTCATAAAGCCCTGCTGGACCGTCTAGGTCTTCAAATGGAAAGGTTAAGTGCACGTTGCAATCCGGTGCAAACACAGCCTCGAGCTGAGGTAACAAATTTGCCTCATCCACATCATAAAGTGCCGCGCGAAACTTGTTAATGAGGGCTTTGTTTTGCTCATGTATCATTCAGGTACACCTTGATCCAACTCAGACAATATCTACAATATCTTTGATGCGTACAGGTATCATCCACACCAAGCCATTTACAATAGTAGCGCTTGGTCAAGTGCTTTGATGACACCGCCTTCGTCTACATGCGGTACTACTGGATACTTGGCTTTGATGCTTTCATCACCATTTGCCATAGCCCTTGGGTGGCCCACAATATCCAGATAAGGCGTGTCACCACCACTGTCCCCCACACCCATCACCCGTTTGAGGTTAATGCCAAGGTGGTCAGCAAGGGCTTTGGTGGCGCTACCTTTGGACACACCTGTTTTGGTGATGCTAGCAAACATAACGTCTTTGCGGTGGCCGGCGTTGGCGGTGTAGAGGTCGGCACCTTCTAGCTCGAGCGCACTAGCCCGCTCAAACTCATGCGCGTACATGGTCCACTGCGCGCGCACGACGGTTTCTTGCTCCAAGACGTCTTCGAGGTTGGCAATGACTGGCTCGAGCTGTAACGTCTCAGCGTGCATCTGGCTTAGCTCGCTATCTTGCTCGACAAAGTACTGATTAGTAGTGTAGAACTCGAGCACCAGTTTTTCTGCTCTGGCGTGTTCAATAAGCTGTTGAGCTGTTTTTTTAGGCAGAATTTGCGCGTCAAACACGGTTCCGTCGGGATACGTGAGCACAGCCCCGTTGTGAAAGACATGGGGTATTTCACCGTCAAGTTGTCCAGCTATCTCGAGCCCTAAACCACCACAAATTCGCCCCGTACACACTGCTAAATGCATCCCTTTACCGCGAACCTCGGCAACTTTATCCAAAAATGCTTGACTGAGCTGTTGAGAGCTTCCCAAAATGGTGCCATCAACGTCTAACATGACAAGAGGCAGCATCTAAGCAGGTTCCTTTGAGATGGCTACGTTAGATGTATCCGCAACCACAAGCCCTAACTCAGCCAGCTGGTCAGCCGCTAGTGGTGATGGCGCGGTGGTCAATGGGTCAATCCCGCGCTGGTTTTTAGGGAATGCAATCACATCGCGGATGCTACTTGCACCCGCGAGGAGCATCACCAAGCGGTCAAGCCCCCACGCGATGCCGCCGTGGGGTGGTGCGCCGTGGGCAAGTGCGTCTAAGAAAAAGCCAAAGCGTGCTTGTGCTTCCTCGTCAGAAAAACCAAGTGCCTTAAACATGCGCTGTTGTACGTCCAAACGGTGAATACGCAAGGAGCCACCGCCAACCTCATTACCATTGAGGACAAGGTCATAAGCCCACGCGCGTACATTAGCAGGGTCGGACTCGAGCCTATCCAGATCATCGTCCACCGGACGGGTAAATGGGTGGTGCATATAAGTAAACTCACCCGTGTCAGCATCTTGATCCAGTAGCGGAAAGTCTACGACCCACAAGAACTCGAGCACATCATCATCAATTAACGCCAAATCTTGACCTAGTTTGAGACGGACAGCGCCCAGAGCTTCACATGCTTTTTGCCAGCCGTCAGCAATCAGTAAGAGTAAGTCACCTTCTTGAGATGCCAGTTCAGCAAGTTGGCTGATTTCCGCCTCACTCAAAAACTTAGCGATGGGCCCAGAAAAGCCGTCGGCAGTGCGTTTGAGCCAAGCCATCGCTTTAGCCCCGTGGGTTTTGGCGTGTTGCTCGAGCCCGTCAATACGCTTACGACTCAGGTCACTAGCCTGTTCAGCAGGTACATAAATTGCTTTGACGCTTCCGCTCGCAGCCAGTGCCGCCCCAAAGCCGCGAAACTCAGTACTTTCAAAAACCTGACTGACATCTTGTAATTCCAACCTAAAACGCACATCCGGCTTGTCTGAGCCGTAGCGATTCATAGCATCCTGATAGCTCAAGCGCGCAAACGGTGTACTGATTTCTTGTCCGGTGGTTATCTTGACTACATGCTGCATAAGCGCTTCGTTGAGGTCTAAGATGTCATCTTGCTCCACAAACGACATCTCAATATCGAGCTGGGTAAAGTCCGGTTGCCGGTCAGCGCGCAAGTCTTCATCGCGGAAGCAACGAGCAATCTGAAAGTAGCGGTCAAAGCCGGCCATCATGAGCATTTGTTTGAACAACTGCGGCGACTGCGGCAAGGCATAAAACTGCCCCGGTGCACCTCTCGCTGGCACCACAAAATCCCGCGCGCCTTCCGGGGTGGAGAGCGTTAGCAAGGGCGTTTCAATTTGGGTAAAGCCTTGCTCACCCAAAAAATCCCAGATGGCTTTACTGAGCTGGCTGCGTAAGTAGAGCGGCCGAGCCGCTTCAGGCCGGCGTAAATCTAAGTAGCGATGCTTGAGGCGCAGTTCTTCGTTAACCTCATTAGCGTCCACGCTGCCATCGACCAAAAATGGCGGCGTTTTAGCTTCGGACAAAATGGTGAGAGAGGTTGCTACCACTTCCACGTCACCCGTGGCCAGTTTGCTCGAGCGTTGCCCTTCGGGTCGTAACCGCACCTGTCCGGTCATATCCACTACAAATTCGCTGCGCACTTGTTCAGCTGTACTGAATGCCTCAGCATTATCTGGGTCAATCACAACTTGTACAAGCCCAGCGCGGTCACGCAAGTCCAAGAAGATGAGTCCGCCTAGGTCACGGCGGCGGTTAACCCAACCTTGCAAGCGCACCTGTTGTCCGTCGTGCTCAGCGCGTACGTCACCGCAGTAGTGGCTTCGTTTCATAGCTTTCCTCGTTTCAGATGTAGCCTGTGTTTTAAGTTCAAAAATCTCTTACGTGACATCTCTTTAATTTCAAGTCAATTACATTAAGCATTTAGCGAATGATTCAATTTTAATAGTGATGGCCCGATGTACCCTTTGAGATCAGCGTGAATCAAATTGCGCTAGCATCGATATATATCGTCAATTGGAATGCTCGAGTACTACCCTCTTATCACCCTCGAGATTCACGCTATAACGTTTGTGATGGCTTGGCAAGCAGCAAATGTCTACAGCATGATGATCTAGATATTGATCAATGGAGTAAGTTGATAGCTCGAGTGCATCAAAAACAGCTCAAACTAATGCCTACACGTTTGCCTCTAAAAACCCCATCAACTCAGCCTCAGCCACCGTCACCTGCTCACCCGTTGCCAAGTGTTTAAGCTGATAAGACCCCTCAGCCCGTTCTTGGCTACCTCGCAACGCTGCATAAGTTGCCCCAGCCCGGTCAGCATCGCGTAATCCCTTACCCGGATTGCGTTTGGTATAGGCGTGCTCAACATGAAACTGCTCACGCAACTTAAATGCTAGGGATGCCACTTCAGCAATTGCCTCAGCATCCATTGGCACTAAAAATATATCTGCACCAGCAGCTTCAGCCACATTAACGTCATCTTGTGCCATCGCGTCCAGCACGCGTTCAATGCCAAACGCCCAACCGATGCCCGGGGTATTGCCGCCACCCATATTTGCAACCAGGCCGTCGTAGCGACCACCGCCGCACAGTGCTGACTGCGCACCAATGCCCCCGTGGTGAATCTCAAACGCAGTACGGCGGTAATAATCTAGCCCGCGCACAATACTGGTGTTGGGTTCAAAGGGAATGTCCCACTGCTGTAAGTAACCAGTGACAGCGTCGTAGTGGGCTCTGGCGTCATCGTTCAAAAAGTCAAAGGGGCGTTTGAGGTTGGCAATGAGCGCTTGGTCACCTTCGTCTTTACTGTCCAATACACGCAACGGGTTAAGGGCTAAGCGAGTCTGGCTGGTTTCAGAGAGGTTAGCACGTTGGGGGCCCAACTCATCCCGTAAATATTGATTATAAGCAGTCCGGTCTTTAGGGTCACCTACCGAGCCAAGTTGCACGTGCATCTGTTGAATGCCACAGGCTTTTAGAACGTTATAGAGAAGCGCGATAGCCTCAGCATCAATTAAAGGTGTATCTAAACCCAAAAACTCACAGTTCACCTGATGAAACTGTCGAAACCGCCCGCGCTGAGGTTTTTCTGCCCGAAATGCTGGGCCGGTGCTCCATAATTTGACGGGCGTCGGCAGCGTATGCATCCCGTTCTGAATAAACGCTCGCATAACGCCAGCAGTAAACTCCGGGCGCAAGGTGAGTAAGCGCCCGCCTGCATCTTCAAACGTGTACATCTCTTTTTGCACAACAAGGTCCGAAGACTCCCCTACTGACTTAACAAACACCTCGTGATGCTCAAACACAGGCGTGCTAAGTTCGCGCACGCCAGCACGCCCAAGCACCTCAGCAGCAGTTTCACGGACTTTGCGCCAGCGGGCTTGGTCAACGGGTAAAATATCGAACGTTCCTTTGACAGCACTTAACTTCATCGCAGGAAGTTTAACATTCGCAGCCACCAAGGTGGGTGTTTGTGGTGCGATTAGCGTCAGATTGGTTTTTTGGGAGATAGATGTTCATGCTTGATGGTTGACATGTAGCTATCTCGAGTTAGAAAGATATTTACATGAAGGTTGTTAGATAATGTGTAATCTTGGCTCGAGGATGACATCGTAGACGTCTTTCTCTCATCAACAGATATAGGAGCCGTGAGGGTGATTTTGCAGGCTTTGCCTCCATCACTTATTGCGCTGAGGACATCAGCAGATGTGATCCTAATATAACAATGCCTTAATATAACAATAATATAACAATGCCTTGTAGAACTGGTATTTGCCTCGAGCAAAACTTACACGATTAACATCTATATTTACGTGAGGAAAAGGGTTCATTGATACGCTTAAAGTGCTAACACTTGCATTAACCAAGATGAGGTTGAACTCCAGCACGTGACTTTTATCGAAGGTTAGAGCTATAGCAGCTACACGAGTTAGTGATACGTATGTAACACTTGATGGAATCTCCCCTTCTCCCTTTCCCCCGTTCTCCTATGATGGCGCACTCAATGGATACCACATTAGGATGTAACAGCGTCCCTGCAACTGCTGACAGCCTCGAGCCCCAACAAAAAACCTGCTCAACAGCAGGCTAACTTGGTTAATTTGATTGTCAGTTAGGTATCTAGCGGACGGTAATCATCACTTCTGCTGTTTGATTAGGATCAAACACACTGCGCGCCACCAGACGGAAGTCACCTGTTTCGGGTGGTGCTACAAAAGTGACGGTATTGTCACTGCCCGCCAAAATAGCGCCACCGTCTGGTGCGTCCCACAAGACATCTTCGTGACTTGCACCGGTTACAACAGCACCAAACTCTTTGGACTCGCCTCTGGTCAAGCTGGCGTCACCAGGCACAATACTGACCGTCACAGACTCACCGACGGTAATCACAGCCACAGCTCTATCACTGGCACTGGCATCGCTTGCTGCCACCAAACGGTAGCTTCCTGGCTGATCGGGTGCGACAAAAGATACTATTTTGCCGCGCCCAATCACATCGCCGCCGTCTGGTGTTGTCCAATTGATAGTTATGCCAGATGGTGCAGTTGCTTCAAACGCACGAATTTGACCAGGCACCAGCGATACCAGCTCTGGCTGCACCGCAACCCCCCCAGTTGAACTGGGGGCGGCTGCAGTTGGTGCAGGGGTAATAGGTGTTGGGGCTGGCGCGGCTGCTGACGGCGCTTGCGTTGGTGTAGGTGCTGGGGTTGGGGTTGGCGTTGCCACTGGCGTAGGTGCAGGCACAACAGTTGGTGCTGGTGCTGGTGCTCGCGTTGGTGCTGGTGCTGGGGTTGGTGCTACCACCGTGGCAGGTGCCGCTGCAGGTGCGCTACTACTACCCCGCACTGTCACCGTTGCAACCGCCGTTTGACTGTTGTTAGACAAACTCCGTGCTACCACGCGGTAGCTACCTGGTGTTGTGGGTGGGGTAAAGGTAACGGCGTTACCGAAGCCAGAAATGGTGCCGCCATCTGGTGCTTCCCAAGTAACATCTGTATCGATGGCGTTATTCACCAGTGCACTAAACTGTTGGCTTTCACCGGCGTTTAAAATCACACTACCGGGGTTGATGCTTACCGTGGGTTCCACCACGCTGATGGTTGCCGTGGCAAACTTGTTCGGGTCAATGGTGCTAGTTGCGGTCAGAGTGTAACGTCCGATGGTCGTGGGCGGCGTAAAGCTGATGCTATTACCAACACCGGAAATGGTGCCGCCGTTAGGAGCTTCCCAGGTGACATCACTCTCGAGCGCGTTGCTTACTAGCGCACTAAAGTTAGCACTTAAGCCCACCGGCAAAATAAGGCTACCGGGGCTAACATCCACTTGAACTTCGCGCACGTTGACGGTGGCATTAGCTGTTTGGCGAGGGTCCGTTGCACTGGTAACAACCACGTTGTAACGCCCAACCACGTCTGGGGCAACAAACACAGCCCGGTCCGCGTTAGCGTCTATGCTGCCGCCGTTGGGTGCTGTCCACACCACGTTGGCAACACTGCTACCATCAATAAGTGCGCGGAACTCTTGCACTTCACCAGCTGCTAGGTTCACAACGTTTGGCGTTACACTTAAATTGATGCCGCTAATAACAGTCACTGTGGCAGATGCCCGGCGGCTTGCACTACTCGCGTTCACCGTGTAGGTGCCGGGGGTTTCAGGTGCGGTGTAGGTCACACTTGGTCCGGTGCCAGAGACGTTGCCAGCTGAGCTACTCCAAATAATATTATCGCCGCCATCCACCGTAAATACTTGCGCTTGACCTGCAAACATAGTGATTTCGCTTGGATTAAGTACGAGTACTTCCCCTGCAAGTGGGTTAACAGGTAAATT
>JBCCBI010000020.1:0-23632 GCA_039034155.1 Deinococcota bacterium
CTCGAGGCCGACCGATCATACGACCCATAATGTGCTACTGCCATTTGCTATCCTCCGTTACAGGTATCATCACCGTGTTAGTTAGCCAGATGCTTACACTCATGCGCCGTACTCCGCGAGGTCAGATTCTTGGTTACCCAAAAAGCGCAGTTGTACCAAGGTGATGGCAATAAGAATCACAAAGAGCGCCACAGACGCGGCTGACGCAAGTCCCATGTCAAACCCACGGTTAAAAATTTTGTCAAAGATGTAGTAGAGGATGACGCTGCTAGCACCAGCTGGCCCGCCGCCATTAGGCCCTGCCCCAGTAGTAATAGCAACCGTGTCAAACACCTGAAATGAGCCAATAATGGATGTGACGAGGACAAACAATGTCACCGGGCGCAGTAACGGGATGGTGATGCGCCAAAACTGCGTCCACGGGCCAGCACTGTCAATTGAAGCGGCTTGGTAAAGGTCTCTAGGAATGGTTTTGAGCCCTGCAAAAAAGAGGATGGCCGTGTAGCCTGTGTATTGCCAGATGTTAATGCCGGCAATGGTTGGAATAACCGTGGCAGGTTCACCTAAAAACGGTTGCCGAGGAATGCCCACAAAGCCCAGTAGCACGTTGATAATGCCCAAAAGTGGGTCGAGCATCCACAACCACAGAAGTCCAACAACAACTGGCGGAAGTAACCAAGGAAGAACCATGAGTCCCCGCACGATGCTCGAGACGGCATTGCTAAATTTGTCCATAATGACTGCTAAAATCAACGCTAGCGCCGTTTGAATAGGAATGTTGATAACGACATAGAGAAGTGTTACTCGCAGTGAGCGCCAAAAGCGCCTGTCAGTAAAAAGCTCTTGAAAGTTTTCAAGTCCCACAAACTTGGGTGCGCGCAGCAAGTTCCACTCGTGAAAACTCAGTTGAATAGCACCGATGGCTGGGTATAAAAAGAACACGGCAAAGCCAACTAAGCTGGGTAACACAAACAAGTACGCCACAAATAAGTCGTCGTTGGCAAAGGTGGCAACTGTCATGTTCGGTGTTGTAAACGCAAGTGCTAACCCTACAGCAGCCATTAAAAACCCGATCCAAAAGACAAGCGGCCGGTACTCAACAATGCCATCTGGTGCTGCTAGTGCTTGCAGATACGTGGTGACGGTTTCATCCTCATCTTCCAAAAACATGCCCATACTAGGGAGCTCTGTGTCGGTAGATAAGGTTTGACAGCGTTCACTGTCGTAGGCAGCGCAAGGTAGCAGCGCAACCAAGCTCCCGTCATAACCGCGTGTGAGTTCAGCAGCTTTTGCATAGTAGATCATCCACCAAACTAGCGAAAATACAACTAACAACATGCCAAACGTCACCAAGGTAATGCTGATACGCTTACGGCTCATGATGCGACCAAGTAAGTGTGGCAGATGGTATCTAGGGCGTACATAGTAGGTTCCCCTCTCACAGCGTTAATAGAGTCATAAACGCGATACCAACCTCAACTGAGGCCCGATGGCCACAACTAAAACAACGCTTTAGAGCGCTGTAAAAATTGCTAGCACAGGTGAGTCTGAAGCTAACATCCTCGTATTGACAGATGATGATGGCATCGAGGTGATGTGGTTGACCTTTATCAAAACACCTCTAGTAGCTAGCTACTAACTCGCGTTATTAACTCGTGTTAGTAAACCTTACAAGATGACCGTTTGCCTTGTCAAGACAAGATTTTGACGGTGAAGTTTAAGTGATGAAGCTAAGCCAACTTAGCTGATATGAGGTACAGCTGTAGGGCGTGCAAATACGTTGGCAGCATAAAAGAGTCCGCCCAGCATCATCACTGCAAGTAACGTTATGGGCCACAGTGGAATTGCTGCTAAGAGTAATGGTGCAAGCCACACATAGCGATCAAGTATGCGGTTAAAGATAGGTTTGCCGCCAAAAAAGAACGCCACCGCCAACGTAAACGTAATGCCTGCCGTAGCAGCTTGCACAATGGCTAACCCGCCGCCACGCCCCAACATGCCCGGATACAGCAAAAAGAGAAGTGGCAGCGCGTACGCCGTAGCACCAAGCCTCATCGCATAGCTGGCAACTTTAAGCCACGATTCTTGAGCAATGGCTGCAGCTACAAACACGCCAACACAAACTGGTGGGGTAATCACCGACAGAGTTGCATAAAACAACACAAAAAAGTGCACGGTGAGGTCATTAATGCCTAGTTGAATAAGCGCGGGCGCAAACACGACCGACACCAAGATATAGGCAGCTGAGGTTGGTAAGCCCATACCTGCAATTAGACAAACAACGCCCATCAGGAGCGCAATAAGCCAAATGCTATCACCTGCTACTGCTAACACCACACTCGTAATGGCAATGCCTAAGCCAGTGAGGTTGAGCATAGCGACAAAAACTTGTGCAGCAGTGAGAAGCACGCCTACGACAACAACGCCCTTGCCGCCATCCTCGAGCGCCCCAAGTAGTTTCTTCGTCGTAGCCCACAGGCCGTCACCCGCAGTTAGACTGCCCACGTAAAACGTCACAATCATGGCTAAAATACCAAAAAAGGCTGTTGTTTCAATAGAATTGCCATTAAAAATCCCGTAGCCAATGCCAAAGATAGACGCCACAATAGGTGCTAGCCTGCGCCAGTCCAGCGCACTACGCCAGTCGGGTAGGTCGTCACTAGCAACGCTACCTAAGTTTTGCTGTTTGGCAATCACGTGTACCGTCACAAACACGCCTAAGTAAAAAAGAATGGCAGGTAGCACAGCTGCAGCCGCAATGCGCCAGTAGTTCACACCAACAACCTCAGCCATAACAAACGCAGCGGTGCCCATGATTGGGGGCGCAAGTTGCCCGCCAGTTGAGGCGATGGCCTCTACACCAGCGGCATAACCAGCCGGGTAGTTGAGGCGTTTCATAAGCGGGATGGTGAAGTTGCCAGTTGTGGCAACGTTAGCAACAGTACTACCGTTAATTGCGCCAAAAAAGCTCGAGGCAATCGTCGCAATTTTAGCTGCGCCGCCGGTACTGCGTCCACTCATACGGGCAGATAAATCAAAGAAGGTTTGCCCGGCACCTGTGTAGAGTAAAAAGCTACCAAACAGCACAAACGTGGCAAGGGTTCTCGAGGCAATGCCCACCAACCGCCCCCACAGTCCCCGGTCACTTAAGAAGATAGTTTCAACCACAAAGCCCAAACTGAACCCACGGTGTCCAAACGCGCCGGGAATGCGTTCGCCGACGAGTGCATAAATGATGGTGGCGGCAACCAACAGAGGAAAAAGCCAACCAACAGCGCGCCGAGCTAGCTCGAGCACCGCTAACGTCGTCAGCAAACCCATCACAATATCTGCTCTGGTTGCTAGCGGCGGCAAGCCCCCGCCCATAATGTCCTCAAATCGCACGATGATGTAAATGCTGCTGATGACTACACTTAGTACA
Organism: Deinococcota bacterium; assembly: GCA_039034155.1. GTDB lineage: Bacteria > Deinococcota > Deinococci > Deinococcales > Trueperaceae > JBCCBI01. Next base: position 3,422 of record JBCCBI010000020.1, read on the forward strand.
AGAATGACGTCAATAACTGCGCCCATAGGTCGCCATGATTTGCCGCGTCCCAAAGGGTACAAAAGCACACCCAGCACGCTGATAGTCGCCACAAAGCTGGCCCGCTGAATGAGCGTCTCAAACGCGCCAAACGCTGCGGTGTAAAAGACAAAACAGCCGAGCAAAAAGGCAATGACCGTAATGGCTCGTTGCCGCCATCTTTCAACTGTAGAGGTAGCCTCATCAGCAGCATCTACAGGTACAAATGAGACATTCTCTGAGGTTGTAGCAGCTTCGTTTATGGCGGTATTAGTGGGCTCGAGCGGCTCAGACATCATCACTCCTAATTGGCGGCATAGCTGAGATTGGTGTGTTGTAAGAGAAAGGGGGAAGGGGAGAAAGGGGACTGGGAGTTTTCATCAAGTGCTTGTGTATCACGATATTTTGACGTTGTGATGTGGGTTTAGAAAGAGGTTGCCACAAAAAGTAACAGCGTCAGGATATATACACACTGACACTGTTACATGGTTGTCAAATCTTAAAGCTAGGTTGATGCTATCAATAAATCTGAATTATTCGCCTAAAAGCCGCTCAGGAACCTCATAGCCAGCTTCTTGATAGTAGCGAATAGCACCGGGGTGCAGCGGTGAGGTGGCATATTGTAAGGTAAGTGCAGCTAAGTCTACGCCATCTAACCCAGGGAAGGCAGACGCTTGCTCGACCTCGTCTTCCATAACCGCTTTGGTGATTTGGTAAGCAAGTTCTTCATCTAGCTCAGGGGCAGCGCTTACGCCAATCAAAAAACCGTAGGTGGTGTAGGGACCGGTGCCTTCAGCATCACCGCCAGGCATGTCTACAATGGAAAGCTCGGGTAAATTTTCTTGAATAAGGGCTACTTGCTCGTCGCTAAGTCCCAATACTTGTAGCGGTGTAAACGTGGCAATGTCTTGCGTTAAAGAATCAAAACTCTGGTTTACCGCAGATTTTACGAAGCCGTTGGCACGGTTGTCTTTAATGGCAGCTGAAAGCTCATCGTTTGACCCACGTACCCAATCTGGCGACACGCCAAAAAGGTCAAACACAAGTTGTGAGGTTGCCTCGGTAGACGACCCACGCTGACCGGGGCCATAGCGCATACCTTCAAGCTCAGCGATACTCCCAATGCCAGAATCACGCCGCACAATAATATTTTGTGGCGCTAGACTATAAACCCAAAGCAGTTTGGACTCAATCGGCTGGTCTTCAAAACTTTGCTGGCCAAAATACGCGTGGTAGAGGGTGTTGGTGGTAATCAGCCCCATGTCAAGTTGACCGCGCTGCATCCGTGCAAGGTTGTCCACTGTTGCGCCAGTTTCTACGACAGACGCTTGAACATCATCTAATGAATCGTTGATGACTTTGGCAAGTGCGGCAAAATAGCCGTAGTGGCTCGAGGTGGCGTTGGTTGCGCCTAAGGCAATCCGTTGCTGGGCAAGTCCACTTGCAATAAGTCCTAAGATTAATACAAATGTACCAATGCGAAACATCCGCTTACATGTCTGTGTCATAACCCCTCCAGATATTAGCCAGTCACGTGTGCTAGACGTGAAATAGCCTAATGTGTTTTGTTTGACAATGGTTATTTTGTCACAGGCACTAGGGGCAGACTTTAGGCAAGCTGACGATTGAGTGGTAAATGAGGTTATGTTTGTAAAGGATGAGATTGCTCGAGCTGTGTTGATGATGGGTGGCTCGAGCAACAAATGGAAGACCAAAAAGACAATTTGTTGAGCGTCAAGATATCCAAATGACGTAGTTGATGCTCAATGCAAACGTGATTGATGGCGTCTCAAGTTCAGGTAGTTGGCATTAAAATCATCTAATGTGTGCATCACCGATGTTATGAAGCCATCACAACTTATTAAGATGAGTTCACCCGCGCTCACATCAACCTGAGCTATAAAACCTCAACTAACGCTGACTATTAGCTGTTATGAGTTGTGACCCACTCACAAGTACAAAATCACGTGGGTGCGCTTGCCAACCTGCTACCCGTGAAGAAACACCATAAAGTGACGCTGGTGCCCACAGATAAATACCAACTGGATCTTCGTGAGTGAGTTGGGCAATTTGCTGGTAGTAAGCTGTGCGCACGTCCGGGTCGAGTTCAGCCTCAGCAGCGGTGAGTAGTTCGTCTACCTGAGCGTTGCTGTAGTAACTGGCTCGAGCGTCACTGGCTAAGAAAAAACTCTGCGACCCAGGGTCAAACAGGCCGCCCCAACTAGCGATAAATAACGCGCCCATAGCAGGCTCACTGTCGCGTACCCAAGCGTCGTTAAACGCAGCTAGGTCGAGAAACTGCAAGCGGACGTTGAGGCCAACATCTTCTAAATAACTTATAACGGCTTCGGCAATGGTGCGGTTGACGTTCGGTGGGACACTAAGGCTAAGTTCTGTGTCAAACGGGAAGTTGGCTTCCTCGAGCAAGGCCCGTGCTTGTTCTGGGTCGTAGGGGTAAGGCTCGAGGTCATCCTCAAACCCAAGGCTTAATGGCGTCAAGGTCGATGCCAAGCGCACCCCGTAGCCACCTTGTAAGGTTGTCAAAATAGTCTCGACATCCACTGCGTAGTTCAGCGCTTGCCGGATGCGACTATCTTGCAAAACCTCAACCTCGCCCCCAAACGCGTTAAACCAAATCATGTTGAGCGTGGGAACATCCCGACTGATAATCTGTCCGCCTGATCGACTGACCAGCGGCGTGAAGTCAGCGGGTAAGTTACTGACGATATCTACATTGCCCGCTTGAAATTCTGCGAGTGCTGTGGCTGCTTCTGGAATGACTCGGAAGCGTACAAATGGCACTAGAGGCGTCCGTTTATAACTACCTTGCCAGTAGTTAGGATTGGCTGCTAAAAGGGCGTCAACATCGCGAGTGTGCTGGACAAACTGGAACGGTCCTGTACCAATCGGACGTGCGGCAAAACCTTGCGTGCCAACCTCAGCATAATAATCTGCAGGCACCATCACCAGTTGCGCGGTGAGTTTGTCAAAAATAGAGGCGTCTGTTCGGTTTAGATGCAAGCGCATAGTGTAATCATCTATGACCTCAACGCGGTCAATGGCGCTAAATTGCCCGGCGTTGGCGTAGTTGGCATCTGGATTGAGTAGCTGCTCAACTGAAAACACAACTGAGCGGGCGTCGAACACCTCACCGTTGTGAAACGTGACGCCTTGTCGAAGTACAAACTCGATGGTTGTGGGGTCAATGATCTCGTAGCTTGTAGCCAGTCCGGGGACGAGGTTACCCTCTAAATCGCGCTCGAGCAAATTATCAAACAACGCCCGCACCAGTGACTCACCAGCTACTTCGTTCACAGCAAACGGGTCAAACGTTTGAATGTCTTGGGGGATAGCGACGACAAGTGTATTGGCGAGAGTAGCATCATCTGGGTTAACTTGAGACTGACTCACATCAACCTGAGCACTACCCAGCGCAAACAGCATTAACATCAACAAGCTGGTGATGTACCGCATTGCTACTTGTGATGGTTGCTGAGGACTTAATTGAGGTCGGAAATTCCTAAACCGCTGCTGGAAAAGCATCCAAAAAATCAACATAACGTTGTACCCTTGGGCAGTAGGCCCAAGAGCACGTCACCTCCTTCTCTCATCCGGACTATGACCGTCGGTGTTGGGTTTTTACCAACTCGGGCGCGTGAGGTTGGGATTACACGCGCTTCGCGGACTCGTCTTTGCTAGCCAAACTAGAAAGCATCGCCGCCGGTGGGGAATTTCGCCCCGCCCTGAAGGATTATGTTGTGGTGAGGTACAAGTTCAAACTTGCAGCTCACGTTCATTATCATCGCGCTTGTCGGCGTGTCATGATGTAATTTGGACTAAAATGTACGATTTACATTGATACGACTTTGAGGAGGTAGATAGTGTCTGAAGACCTCGAGCACTACAGCTATCGTGGCGCTAGAGCCATGATTTTGCTGCATGAGCGCCATATGCGAACCTTTGTGGCAACGTGGCGGGAGGCGAAAGCTGCGGGCGTCCGCTTGCCGGAAACGGCTGATACCGACTATGTATCTTTGGAAACTTTGTTACGCCATAACCTGCAGGCAGCTAAAGGTTATATGGTCTGGATGTGTGAAACCCTCGAGCTACCTGACCCAGAAATTACTGACGCGCCTGCTGCAACCAACATTGAACAGGAAGCTGATGCGTTTTTGGAACATATGTTTGAACGTTGGCGATTACCCCTGGCAGATGTGCCTGAAGCTGCGTTTGATACCACGCATACCTCGGGTTGGGGTGTGGCGTACTGTGTTGATGGGATGCTCGAGCATGCCGTCATGCACCCTATCCGTCACGAATTTCAGTTGCGTAATCTTATCGACGAGCAGACTAACAGGTAGCACCGTATTCAGCAGTACACTGCAAATAATATGAGCATCGAAGCTACCTTGTAAAACTACTCAACAACTCCCTAAGATGACGTTGAGAATTTGCTCAACATAGTTTTTTGAGCTCGGAAATGTGACAGGTTGCACGCCGTACAAGCCCAAAAGATAAGGTTTTCCTTGCCACGCGCTAAGAAGCATACTTGCTAGCAAATCTGGAGTTTCAGTACGCTTAGTAAAGCCTTGCTGTTGGCCGTGAGCAATGAGCTGCTCGAGCGCTTGGTAACTTGCACCGTAAGAACGGTCATAATAAAGCTTGGTTAGCTCAGGTTGGATTGTAACTTGGCTGATGATCATTTGATCAAAACGCACAACGTTTGGGTCACTGAGAAACGCAAGCAGGTTTGTACCAAAGTCAATAAGCGCATCATCAAAGCCTTTTGCTGAGTCGGGCAGATTAATCTTGGGGTTGTAGAGACGCTCGAGTTCAGCGTCAAGAAATGCACAAAAAATGGCATCTTTATCTTTAAAGTACTTGTAAATTGTCATTTTTGACGTGCAAGCTTCAGCTGCGAGCATATCAGTAGATACCTTGTCAACGCCGTGCTCATAAAAAAGTTTGCGCGCTGCTTTAAGAATGCGAGCAGGTGGGTTACTGCGGTTTTGTTTGGTGGCAGACATAAAAACCATTCTGAGTGTGGATGTAGAACTTTCTATACAGTACGTTACAGTACCATCTCAAGACCCCAAACCTTATACCTAGCGGTAGCTGGCAGGGCCAAACCGGGTGTCTAGCGCTAAGTGTGTATCAGCCCCCTCAACTCTATCCGTATTTTGTACGCTGACGATTTTAAACTCGCCATCACGTTTTTCGGTAACAAGAGAAATAACCGCAACCCGCAACCCACCAATACGGCCATCAGGTGCGGTTTGTCCTTCTAGTGTGGAGACAGTATGTACAATATGAATGTCATCACGCAATTTGCGAACACGTAATTCGGTGATGTCAATCTTCGCATATTGAAAGATACGTTCAAAGCCGTAGCTATGCGCTTTGCGAATGGCTTTACGGTTGCGCCACCACAGTCCGACGACATTAACAAAGTCAGCATCTTCAATAAAGAGATGTGCCATGCCGTCAGCGTCTTTAACGTTCCAACGGTTGAAAAAAGCACGGGTTACGGCTTCGCCAGACGTATACATGGGTTCTATCTTAAACGGGCCTGTGAACTTACGCTTTCTGATAGCGTAGTGAACTGAGTGCTTGTGCTGAGGTTCGCCGCCAAAACCGAATTTGTAACGCAAAAGCAGCTAAAAAGATGCCCAAGCCATAACCAATCCACACACCATTAGGGCCAAACTTTAAGACAAAACCTGCTATATATGCACCAGGTAAGGCAATCAGCCAATACGCAGTAAGCGAAATGATCGTAGGAATGCGCACATCAACCATGCCACGCAGTGCTCCCAAAGCTGTAGATTGTAAACCGTCTGCCAATTGCATAAAAGCTGTAGCTAAAAATAGTGTGGCTGCAAGTGTAAAAACCTCGGGGTCACTGGTGAGTAACCCGGCAATTGTTTCGCGAAATAAAACCAGCATGGCGGTCATGTAGAGCATCCAGCTCAGCATCATGCCAGTTGCTCCGATGCCAATAGGACGTAGACGGTTTAGCTTTTGTGCGCCAATTGCTTGTCCTGTACGTATGCCTACAGCAGCCGACATACCGATAGGAAACATATACATAATGGCGGCAATCGTGTGGACAACTTGATTGGCAGCTAGTGCAGTGGGGCCAAACAACCCCAACATCAGCCCTGTGAGTGCGTAAGAAGCACCTTCGCCAGCATGAGATAGCGCGACAGGTAAACCTTCTGTAAACCTATGTTGAATATTACTTAGAGAAAACTGGGTTGGTTGACGGTAAGACGCTAAGTTTGGGCGATATTGCCAGAGAAGTCGTGCTAGAAGTAGGGCGCTCGAGCTCGCTATAACGCTAGCAATCCCAGCGCCTAGTAATCCCAAACCCGGCCAAGCGAACAGCCCATGAATAAATAGATAGTTGAGAGGGATGTTGATGAGCACGCCAAACATAGCAAGTACTGTCGCTGTCCAAGGGCGGTTAACCGCATTAAAAAAGCCTTTATAAACAGCTAATAGCGTGTTAGAAATGAGCATGAGGCTTTTTGCAAGCCAGTAGGGTTGTAACACGGTCATGACTGCCTCAGGTTGGTTGAGTAAGCCTATTAATGGAAAAGCCACTACCATAATGACCATGCCTATGAGCCCTGAAATAAGGGCAACAACTTGACCATTTTTGAGTGTCGTTGACACAATATGTGGATCGTTAGCACCCTCGCCTTGCGCCATGCGAATATTAACGATAGATACTAAACCAGCCAGTGACGAATACATAATGATAAGTGAGCTGGTGGTCATACTTGCTGCAGCTAGGGCTTCGGTCCCTAGAGGTGAAATCATAATGGTATCGACCACGCCGATGAGCGTAGAAGAGGTTAGGCCTAAAATAATGGGGAAGGCAAGCTTTAAAATGGCGGGTACTTCTGACCAACTAGCGTGTAAAAGCTGCGTGCCCACAAGAGGTTTGAGGAGTTGCGTTATGAGAAAGATCATAAGAAAGAGGTCCCTGAGTATTTCAGGGACCAGAGATTAACTGACTGCGCTGGCCTTATCCCAGTGATGAGCTTGCAGGTAGTGCTCGAGAGTATGCATCTCGGGATGCCAGCGTTTAAGCAACTGAGGCTCGCCGTCCATACCGTAGGTATCAAAATATTTATACATAGCGGTTAGTTCTTCACCTTGTTCTTGTAAACACTTCTCCCACGAGATTTGCTCATAGTGAATAGGATTGCCCATCACATCAGAAAAGGTCTTAGCAATTGTAAGAGGTGTAGCCACATCACCTGCTAGGGGGACAATCTGGCCTTGCCACATATCAGGTTGCTCAAGTGCAGTAACTGCCATAGCAGCAATATCGGCAACTGCAACTTGGCGGTACAAGCTATCAGGCCGCAAGGGTAAACGAAGGCTGCCGTCACGCTCGATTTGCTCGCGCTCCCATTCCCAGTTATCCATAAATGCAGCAGGGCGCAAAATAGTAAAAGGTATGTCCAGTAAGCGCACCCGCTGCTCAATTTGCCATTTGCTATCTAAGTGGGGCACACCTGTGTGGCGGTCAATTGTAGATGCACCGCTGTAGACAAGATGTTGAATGTTGGAGCTGGCTGCTGCTTCAGTTAGGTTCATGCCCATTTCAAGCTCAGCAGCAACACCCGCTTCCAAAAAATCTTGGACAGAAAAGAGGGCTTCAGCACCTACTAATGCAGCCTCGAGAGATTTACGGTTCATCAGGTCAGTCTGAACAACGTCTGCTCCCGCTTGTTTAAGGACTTGAGCTGCAGGTTTGTCTGGGTTTCGGGTTAAAGCACGCACACTGTGCCCCCGTTCAAGTAAGCGGTGCGCTACTGCGCCACCTTGACTACCGGTCGCACCTGCTACAACAACCGGACGGATGTAGCGTTTGGGGAGTTGCTTGGGCTCGTTCATCATGGTTCCTTTCTGAACAGCTTAGATTCCAAGGCAGCAAACAACATAGCTTGTTATGAGTTAGCTACTGCCTTTGATGAATGTCATGATAGTAAACTGTACTGACAAGTACTGTACTGTAAAGTACAATCCAGAATCATTATTCAATGGCTACGCAAAAGTTGTCGTATCAATTGCGCAGAGCATAATCCCGACACTGTTTACACTTGTATAAAAGGGAGTGTGTACAAGTTTAATAATATAGTCGTGCTATTGAGCTTAGTCAATCTAACTAAGTATAAGTATCAGCCAACTAAGGTAACTATAACGTCAAGATTTACCCGCAAACGGGTCAAACCAGTCGCGCAAGCTATCTCCCAGTACGTTAATGCCCAACACAGCTACAAAAATAGCCAATCCCGGAAACAGCGGTACCCACCACGCTAAGACCTCGTAGCCGCGCCCATCTGCAGCCATGCTGCCCCAACTTACCGCAGGTGGCGGAATGCCCAGCCCTAAAAACGACAGCGATGCCTCAAAAATAATTACGTTGGCAGTTAGTAAGGTGGCTACGGGGATGATGATGGGCACAACATGTGGCAAAATGTAGACCCACAAAATGCGCTGCTCGCTAGCACCAAGTGCGCGCCCGGCGACAATAAAGTCTTGATTTCGTAGACGTAAAACCTCAGCGCGAACAACTCTGTAAAACAGCGTCCAGGTGGTGATTGCTAAGACGATGACGACGTTGACCAAACTGCTGCCTAACACAGCCGCTGCAGCAAGTGCCACGATCAGATAAGGAACAGCTTGCCAAATGTCTGCGAGGCGGTCAAGTACCAGTTGATAGCGGCGTTTAAACCCGGCAACGAGTCCTAAGCTGACGCCAATAAATCCAGACAAACTTACCGATAATAGGCTTACAAGTGAAGATGTACGCGCACCTGCAATAAGGCGGCTTAAAATATCCCGTCCTAAGAGGTCGGTGCCTAAAAGATAGAGGCCGCCATTAGGTTGAGGTTGCCAACTCGGCGCTAGGAGACGCGCCGTAAGTTGATTTTCAGTGGGTGGATGCGGCGTGAGCCACGGTGCAAACACCCCTAAGATGATTAGTGCAAATGTGATGGTGATGCCGACAGCAACTTGCCAAGGGTGACGAAGAGAGCGATGCCGTGGTGGCAGATGAAATGAACGACCGCGCCAATATGTGATGATTCGGTTACTACGCATGAGGGATGTGGGGGGTGGGCTCGAGCTTATCTAATAAGTTGATGGCAAGGTGGCTCGAGGTATTCTGAAACATCATCAAGACGTTCATTATGACATTGCGCAATAGAAAAATAACATCAGTAAGAGTAAACCTGAGAACTCACTGATATTAAAGTAATGCGATTATGCCATAGGCGTTTGCATCATCAATAGTGAAGATAGGTTGTGTTGTTGATGCTATCAACAATGCATGGTGCTACTAGGTTAAGGCTCTAAGGTGACTTTCACAGAACTTTTAGTTGCAGCTACCAAGTCAAGCCCTTGCTGAAAGTCAGTGAGTGGCATCCTGTGTGTCACAATGTCGTCCATCGGTAGGAGCCCCTGCTCCAACATGCGAATAGCAACTGGGTAGCAGTGCGGCCCAAGGTGTGACCCATGGATGTTCAGCTCTTTAGTATCACCAATGACGGTCCAATCCACCGTAACAGGTTCGCGCATCACGCTAAATTCTACAAAGGTACCAAGTTTACGGATCATAGCAAGGCCTTGCTCTACAGCTTGCGGGTGACCTGTTGCTTCGATGTAGACATCACACCCGTAGCCATCGGTAAGGGTTTTGACTTCACTAGTGACATCTTGGGTAGACGGATTCAAGGTGATGTCGGCACCTGTTTTGCGGGCTAGCTCGAGCCGCTGCTCACTTAAATCTAGCGCAATAATGTGTTCGGGTCCTTTGAGTTTAGCCGCTGCCACCATCCCTAACCCTAAAGGGCCGCACCCCGCAATTACAACGGTATCTTGCAGTTGAATTTCCCCGCGTTCAACGGCGTGAATCGAGCAGGCAAGCGGTTCAATAAACACCGCATGATGCCAAGGAATGCTTTTGGGCACCTTGTAATTCAGGGCGTTGGCAGGAAAGCGCATGTATTCTGCCCAAGCGCCAAAGGTGTTTTGCTTAAAGCCATAAACCTCGTGGACGTTGCACATCCAGTACTGACCGCGTTGACAGTAGCGACAGTTCCAACAAGGTACAATTTGCTCAGAAATGGCGTGGTCGCCAAGGGCTAAGCCGTACTTTTCGGCTGCACCTTCACCTAAACCCACAACTTCACCAATAAATTCGTGCCCCGGAATGACTGGGGGGTCGCAGTAACCTATGGGGTGCCTATCTGTCCCGCCCCAAAACATCTCAGCGCCAAGGTAGCACTTAATATCACTTGCGCAGATGCCAGTTGACTTCACCCGAATGAGGACTTCGCCAGCATCTGGTTGCGGGACGGAGTGTTCCTCGAGCCGGTAGTCTTCAGGTCCGTGACAGACAACGGCTGGCATCGTTTTGGGTAAATCATCAATGTATAGTGTCATGATGCTCCTTTAGGCAATGCGCGTGTGAGTTGATGGTGCTGTCGACGTCGGTTTAAGGTCGCTTGTAGTGAACTCATTTGCTGAGGCGGACGATGTTGTTAGATGTTAATCCTCAAAAACAACTGCAACTTTGCCGCATTTACCTTCTGCCATGAGCGCATAGGCATCAGCGGCGTGATCTAATGTAAACGTATGCGTCACCAAATCGTGTGGATGCAGGTTCCAGCGCACTAGTTTTTCAACCAGGTCTTCCATCTTCCAGGTACTGGTCACCCACGACCCATAAATAGTTTTTTGATCGTGGATGATGTCTGGACTAGGTTGAAAATTGACTGTGCCACCTTCGCCAATGAAGACGATTTTGCCCCACTTGCGGGTGGCTTGAATGGCCGTGCGGCGCGCCTTGTCATTACCACTAGCGTCAATCGCGCGCTCGACCCCGTGACCATTTGTCAGTGCACGAATTTCCTCAACATTACTAGCTGAGGCTTTGAGGACATGCTGGGCTAAGCCGAGGGATTGGGCGAGCTCGAGCCGTTCCTCAACGACATCTACCCCAATAAGCTGACTTGCGCCCATAGCTTTAGCGAGCATCAGCGCCGCAAGACCCACTGGACCTAGTCCCATCACTAATACCGCGTCGTTACCGGAGATGCCAATTTTCTCGAGTCCCTCATAAACTGTGCCAAACCCGCAAGCAACTTGGGCACCATCGACATACGAAAGCTCGTCCGGCAAGAAAATAAGGTCTTTTTCGTCGGCTACCAAATACGGTGCCATGCCGCCATCGCGCTGCCAGCCGTACGCTGCGCGGTGCTCACTGGTGCAGCTAATCATGTACCCTCGGCGGCAGTCATAGCAAACGCCACAACCAGAAATGTGATAAACAATGACCCGGTCGCCCGTTTTGAAGCGTTTGAGACCAGGGCCTTCTGCGACAATTTGCCCGCAAGGTTCGTGCCCAGCAATGACCCCTTGATAGCCCTCTGGACCTTTGCCGACATGTTTGTGATAAATAGCGCGAATGTCGCTACCACAAATGGTGGACGCCTTAACTTGAACAAGCACTTGCCCGTGACCAGGTTGGGGTAGAGGTTGTTCTTGAAATTCAACGGTGCTATTACCTGGGAGGACGGCACCCTGCATCTTGTCTGGCAGTGGAGGTTGAGGTACTTGAGGTTGAGGTGCCTGATTTTGAGGTGATGAACTCATTGTGCGGTCCAGCCGCCATCAATCTTGATGGTATCGCCCGTAATCATGCTAGCTTCTTCGGAAGCTAAAAAGAGTACGGCCGCAGCCACTTCGTCGGGTTCGCCAAAGCGTCCAACTGGGATGCGGTTAAGCATCGACTGTTTCGATTCTGGAGTGGGGAAGGCCATCTCGGCCATAGGAGTGTTAATGACCGTAGGGGCAATGCAATTGACAGTGATGCCATGTGGGGCCCACTCGAGCGCCATCACCTTACTCACCATTTCCACCGCACCTTTGCTAGCACAATAGGCTGCATGATCGTGCAAGGCAATCAGCCCAGCTTGTGACGAAATATTGACAATGCGCCCATAGGTTTGCGCCATCATGGGTTTGACAAGTTGCTGGGATAAGAAAAAAAGCGCTTTTACATTGATGTCAAACGTGTGGTTCCAGCTTGCTTCTTGGGTTGTGGTAGCAGATTCAGGATGGCTGACGCCAGCGTTGTTGACTAAAATGTCAATCGTTGGAAAGATGTTTAGTGCTTGCTGAGCGAGGTTGAGGACATCAGCATGTTGGGCAAGGTCAGCGGTGATGTGGTGGCACTGCATTCCTTGTTGGCTGATGTCTTGTTTAAGCGATGTTAGCTCCGCCTCACTTCGAGCTGTGATGATGAGGTCAACACCTTGGTCAGCTAGGCTTAAGGCAATTGCTCGTCCGATGCCTTTACTAGCACCGGTCACCAATGCTTTTTTACCTTCTAGATTAAACACTCGCATCACCTCTCAATGCCATTGCTTAGCCTCATTTGTCACTGTTTAACCCCATTCTGTTTAGCCCCACTTCATCGTAACAATAATCCAAATAACACCCAAGATTGTGCCAATTAATAAAGGAATACTTTGCTCTAAAAAGCGCATCCATAATAAATTGATGAGCACATGTCCAATGATGCCAATAAAAAGGCGGTCAAACCAGTTGGTGTCGATGGGCAAAAAACCCCGAGGACGCCCTCTGTGAGCCGGAATAGGAGAAGGGGAGTCTTCCACAGTTGCTATCCTTTCACTGCCCCAAAGGTTAAGCCCATAACGATGTAGCGTTGTACCAAAGTCAAAAAGACAAGCGCTGGAAGTAGTGATACGAGCCCCACTGCTGCCATCTCCCCCCAACTTGTGCCCGTGACTGTCACAAACTCAGCAAGTCCTGTAGTAATGGTGCGCGCTTCCACACTGGTAAGGGTGGCCGCAAATAAATATTCGTTCCACGCAAACACCCAACTGAGTAGCGCGGTGATAGCAATACCGGGTGCTGCTAGCGGCACGATAATTCGGCTGAGTACCACCCACAAGTTGCCGCCATCTACCAGGACAGCTTCGTCTAACTCTTTTGGAATGCCGTCCATAATGCCTTTAAGCAGCCAGATGGCAAACGGTAAATTAAACACGCAGTACAGCAAAATGAGGCCGATGCGTGTGTCAAACAGCGTCCAGTCACCAATTTTGGCAAAGCGGGTAAACATCAAAAAGAGGGGTAGCAAAAACGCTGCTGGTGGGGCCATTCGGTTGGTGATAGTCCAAAAAAAGACGTTGTCTGCCCCAGCCAGTTGGTAGCGGGATAGCGCGTAGGTGGCCATCACGGCCAAAATGACAACAAGCACGGCATGGCTGGTTGAAATCACAATTGAGTTGATGAGATAGTCGCCCTGCTGACCGTTGACAAAAGGATCGGTAAAGTTTTTCCAGTGAATACTTTGGAAAAACGTTGGTGATAGGTCAGGTGGTGGAAAAAGTGCTACCCGACTGCGCGATGCCACTGTAATAAGCCAGTAAATAGGGAAGAGGGTGAGCACGCTGCTGATGATCCAGACAGCGTAGGTCCCAATTGCCTGGAAAACGCGGCGGAGTTGGGCACGGCGTTTTAAGGCTGCTGCTGAGGTGGCTCGAGCAGGTCTTGTCGTCATACTGCTTGTACTCACTGGGTACGCCTGCCCGTCTGCGTAATAGAAATAAACAGTAGCCAACACAGCACAACCGTAAAATATAAAAGCAAGAGCGACATAGCTGACCCGTAGCCATAATCTGTTTGCGGAAAAACCACCCGCCAAATGTGAATCCCCACGTAGCGTGTAGCTGCACCAGGTCCGCCCCCGGTGAGCATCCACACTTCATCAACAATCCGCAGCGCGTCCATAATGCGCAAAAACAGCGTGGTAAGAATCATAGGCATGAGTAAGGGAATGGTGATGTAACGAAACTGTTGGATACGGTTGGCACCATCAACTCGCGCACCTTCAAAGGGTTCTTTGGGCATAGCACTGAGCCCCGCTAGTAAGGTTAATGTGACAAAGGGTGTCCAGTGCCACACATCCATGAGTACAATGGTCCAAAATGATTGGCTTATGCTGGTGCCAAGGTTGTAATTGACGCCAAACCACTCGTTTAAAAAGTGCGGGATAGGTCCAAAGCCGGGAAACGTCATGAGCTTCCAGACTGCACCCACCACAATAGGTGCAACCATTAGCGGCAGTGCGTGAATAGTGCGAAAAAGTGCTTTGCCCGGAAAATCCCTAATCAGTAAACCTGCTAGTGCAAAGCCCAATATCATCTCGATGCTTACGGTTGTCACCATAAACACAAGCGTGCGCCGCAATGAACTTAAAAAGTCAGCGTCAAAGACCAAACGCCTAAAGTTATTGACGCCTGTGTACTGCATAACTCCTGATGCTGAAAAGGTGTTCCAGTCAAAAAAGCCTACCCACAACACATAAATAAAAGGCACAAAGCCCGTTAAAAATAAAATAAGCAAGGTTGGTGATAAAAGTAGCCACGCTGAGCGATTTGATTTCATAACAAAATGTCCATTCAACAGTGTGTCGTAAGTGTGGATAGGGAGGCTCGAGAAACAACATGATTCAATACTTGAAGGTTTAGGTATTGTTGTGACCATAGCTAGTTGAGAATGTCTTATATCAGTTGTCTCGAGCTATGGTTAATATTTTCCTATGATGTTGTCATTACATCATCAAGAGTATCAAAGTAGACACATATTTTAGATGATATTTAAAGCTTAAATTTATAAATTCATAAAAAGGCATCCACTAATTTGGATGCCTTTTTAGCGTAAAAGGTGTGACTACTCAGCAAAACCTAGTTCAATAAGTCTTGCGTCAACAGCCGCAGCAGCTTGGTCGAGTGCTTCACTGGCAGTAAGTTCACCCGTAAGTGCGCGGTGGATAAATGGGTCGATAGTTTCGCGAATAGGGTTGTGGAAAGGATATTCAGGTGCACCTTTGAACAGACGACCTTCTTCGCGCATGAGGCTGTAATAGCCGTCAACGCGGGCGTCTTGCTCAACTACTTTGGCGTCATCGTAGGTTGCAGTGTGGGTAATGCGCGCGCTGGCAACAGCCCAATCTGCTTGAACTTCATTTTGAGCAATATACTGCAAAAACAGCAGTGCAGCTTCTTGGTTTTGTGAGGAATAAGGAATGCCAAACGCCCCGCCGTCGTAATAACCAATGTAACCTAGACCTGCTTCAGCATCTTCAATCACACCGGGTGCTGTAGGGGGTAAGCTCACACCCACGTTGCCAATTACGATAGAACGGTCAGGGTCAGTTGCAATCCAGGCAGCATTTTCACCGTAAACCCAACCTTGAGCCGCCCGACCTGCAGCAAAGCTCGAGGCAACCTCGTCCCATGTACTACTGGTGGCTTCTGGGGGTGCAAATTGTAAAAGATCAATCCAGTAAGCTAGGGCTTCTTTGGCCATGTCGCTGTTAAGCTCGCCACCATTTTCTACGCTAGCTCTAAAGTCATCACTAATGCCCCAGTCGTAAAGACCAAAACTAGGTGCGATCGTTTCTAGAAATTCATAGGTAGATGCTGGGTGACCTGTTGACCCTTGTACGGTAGTTCCCCAAAGTTGGAGGTTATTGTCTTCGCCGTATTGGGTGAAAAACTCAGCATTGTCGCGGTATTGTGCAAAGCTGGTTGCGGGTGTTAGATCGTAACCGTAAGCTTCAGCAAAGGCAGCTTGAATGTCTGCGTCTTCAAACAAATCTTTGCGGTACAGGTAGACTTTGATAAACGCTTCCATAGGAACGCCGTACAAGTTACCGTTTTCACCCCTAAAGTTATTGGCAAAGGTTGTAAAGTCGCTAAAGTCTACGTTGGGTGCGCGAAGATCGGGATTGGCTTCTAACGCAGTCTCAACATCCACCAGAAAATCTCTGGCTAAGTAAGAGTAGATAATATCTTGCTCAATATAGACAAAGTCGTAAATGCCTGTGTTGGCTTCCATGTCTTTGATGGCTTTGTCGTACATTTGATCCCACGAGGTTGCTTCAAACTCCACCCGAATACCCGTTTCATCTTCAAATTGTTGGGCGAGGACTTCAGCAACATAGCGTGAGGGTGGACTGCTTTCGGAAACACCACGAATGGTCACGCCTTGCAGGTCCGCAGCAGCGTCGGCAAAAAAACTTTGAGCACTACTTGTAGCAATAAGTGTTAAGAGTAAAATAAAACAACTAATTTTTTTCATTAATTACCTTTCAATGCATTCAAAACAAAAATAACCTAGGATTGGGAACCGAAGTCCGGTGAGGATCTAAACGACGTTTGATGGCTGATTACATGCATATATGGCCACGAGGTCATTACAGGCCTAGCAACAAAAACTACTAACCTCCCCTCAATTTAAAAGGTGCGTGCAAGCGCTGGAAATTCAATTGAAAACAACAGTGGTTGTGTGACTAACAGTATAGTCACAGCTTTACTCAAAAGTCAAAGTAGTGTTTGGGTCATTTGGGTCAAGTAAAATCGCTGTGCTAGCAAAACTGAATCTGATGTTGCTACACTAGATTCGTGGCTACCATTCATGATGTTGCAACGTTAGCAGGTGTCTCAGCGACAACTGCTAAACGTGCAATACGTAGCCCGCAATTACTTGCACCGCAAACCTTAGAACGCGTACAACAAGCTATTGAGGCGCTGCATTATGAGCCAGACCAAATTGCTAGCGCGCTGCGTGGTGGACACACAAAGACAATTGGTCTCATGATTGGGGATATTTTAGAGCCATCGTTTGCCATGCTTACTCGGTCTATAGGTCAACAGGTGAGGCAAAAAGGCTATTCACTGTTACTAGCTGATAACGAATATAAATCAGCTTTGGAGCGTGACATGCTCAAAATGTTTTACGGCAACCGGGTGCGGGGGCTTATATTACGAAGTGCTTATATACCCTCAAATTACGATTACTTACTACGCTTACAAGCTCGAGGAACAGCCATTGTTGAGCTGGATTATGTACAGCGAGGTAGCCCGTTTAGCCATGTCATGTTAGATAACACCCAAGCGGCGTTCGATGGGGTGACCTATTTGGTTGAATTAGGGCATAAACGCATTGCCTACGTAGGTAAAGCCTCATCTGCTGACAACACTGAAGAGCGCCACGAAGGATTTGTAGCAGCGTGCAAACACTACGGACTTGAGCTCTCAAAACAGCTGATGGGTACTGTAGAAAGTTACAATGAAGATGAAGCTTACACAGTTGTGAGGCGTTTGCTCGAGCTTCACAAACCACCAACTGCAATTTTTGCGTTTAACGGCACCTGTACGTTAGCTGTTTACCGCGCCATTCAACACCAAAACTTGCACATTCCCAAAGATATTTCTTTACTTGGCTTTGACAATTACAGTTGGACAAGTTTGGTCACGCCACCATTAGACGTATTGGAGCAACCGCTTAATGACATGGCGAGTCATGCAGTTGAGTTGGTGTTTGAACAAATGAAATCTGGCAAACCTCTAGCTAGGCATGTTCGCTTGCCTGCAAAGCTTATTCAGCGTGGGAGCTGCCAAGCACCTAAAGTAGCTTGATAAACCGTTTTACGAAAATACTCTCGTGACTTCTTACGCATTTGCATGAGCTTAATGTAATGAAAATATTTCTTGGGTGCTCGAGGTTGTTCATTGAAGGTTAAACAGACATTTTAAGGAGGAGCTATGTCCATAGCTATAAAAGCAAGTGTGATGCAAGCTGCGCTCATGCAAGGGGCACACAATATTGGCGTTGGTGAGATTGTCAAGCCTAGTGCAGACACAGATAGTGTACTCATTCGCGTGGGTGCAAATAGCGTTTGTGGGAGTGACTTACACTACTATCACGAAGGCGGCATTGGCTCGATGGTTGTTGATGCGCCGTTTACACCCGGTCACGAATTTGCTGGGCAAATTATCGAAGGTACAGGTGAAGTTCACGGCCTAGCAGATGGCACGCTTGTTGCGGTAGACCCAGCGCAACCTTGCCACGCCTGCGAATGGTGTTACAGAGGACATCATCATCTGTGTCCTAATCATTTATTTGTAGGCGGCCCGCCGACCCAAGGGGCGATGGCTGAATACATAGCTGTACCCGTAAGTAGTTTGCACCGTGTACCAGAGAACTTTACAGCCCAACAGGCGGCCTTGCTCGAGCCACTCGGTGTGGCCATACACGCGCTTGACCTTGCTAAATTACGCCCCGTGTCAGATATTGTCATTTTAGGCTCTGGCACCATCGGATTGTACATGCTTATGCTAGCGCAACTTTCTGGCGCAGGTCGGGCCTGTGTGATTGAGCCACTCGAGTACCGCCGTCACAAAGCCTTAGAACTTGGTGCAGACGCTGCCTTTGCAAGTGTAGAAGCTTATCTTGACTATACCAATGGCCGTGGTGCAGATGTTGTGCTGGAAGCAACGACCTCACCAGATGGACCCGCGCATGCCACCCAAGCTGCCCGTATTGGCGGCAAAGTTGTGTTGGTCGGTATTCCTGATGGTGACGCGTTTACCTTGCAAGCCTCACTTGTGCGGCGTAAGGGACTTACCCTAAAATTGTCGCGGCGTATGGGGGATATTTATCCGCGTGCGATTCGCTTGGTCGCTAGCGGTAAGTTAGATGTGAACGCCATTGTGACCCACGTCTTACCCCTCAGTGAGGTTAAGCAAGCGTTTGAGATGATGTCGAATTATAGTGATGGTGTAATTAAGGTCGTGCTCGAGCCTTAACCCTGCTGATGACATGTCAAACAATGTGGCTTGATGCCATGGAGAGACTCAAAAAGAATGTCTAGTGGCTTTACAGAGGTTGTTACAGGCTGTGGTTGTTACAGGCTGTGGTTGTTACAGGCTGCTGAGAATATGCGTGTTTATCAGCACTGACGTCGCATTCTAATAAGTCGCATTCTGATAAAACGCTGCCTCGTAAAACTTAGAAGCTAGGATATGGCTACCATGCTTCGATGAAGTTTTGCGAATGTGAGACTATCATCAGCTTGCTTCAAGGCGGGAATATTTTGTTAGCCCCTACACAAATCATTTAGCTGCTAATGCTCCCGCAAGCGCGGGTCAATCCACAGATAAAGTGCGTCAAACACAAGATTAGTTATCACAACAAATAGTGCTACAACGCTGACAAACGCTTGAATTAAAGGAATGTCTCGGGCGGTTGCGGCCTCAACTAATAAACGCCCCATGCCAGGGTAGGCAAACACCGTCTCAACAACGGCTGTACCTGCAATGAGTGTATTTATTTGGTTGCTGAGTGCTGCCAACATAGGAATAAGTGCGTTGCGGAGGGTGTGTTTTAGGGTGATCCAATACAGAGATAAACCTTTAGATTTGGCCGTGCGTATGTAGTCTTGGGACAGGACATCTAGAGCACTTGCTCGCAAAAGTTTGGTGAGGGTTGCCACAGAAAAACTGCTGGTTGCCAGTATAGGTAGTACAAGCCCGCGCCAGCTAGGGGTGCCGGTGGCAGGTAACCACTGTAATCCCACGGCAAACATCAAAATAAGTAGCTGAGCCGTCATAAAAGGTGGCAGCGCTTGACCTATAAGCACGCCCACCCGCAAGCTGCTGTCCAAAGGTGTGCCAGCGTAGTAGGCACTTCCCAAACCTGCCCCAATACTCAGGATACCAGCTAGCCCCAGTGCTAGTAACAAAAGCTGAGCCGACGCACCTAGCCGTGAAATAACCAGCGGAAACGCAGGTTCACGGTAGCGTAGTGACATACCAAAGTTGCCTTGGATAGCACGTCTTAGAAACAAGCCGTATTGCACAATGAAGGGTTTGTCGAGACCTTGCTCGAGGCGAAATGCGTTAACAGCTTCAGTCGGTGTGTCTGGTGGTAGTAACGTGTTGGTTGGGTCACCCGTAAGGTAGCCAAGACTAAATACCAGGAAACTTGTGCCTAGCAGAACACTTAGGACAATAAGTGTATACGTGCCTAAGCGTAATGACGCTCGAGCAATATCTGCTCTTAAAGGTTTATGTAGGTACTGCCGGCTTGGTCTCATCAACTTATGCTCGTCTTGTTACCGATATTTGAGTTGGTAATATCTTTGTGAATGTCTTAAAGGTATTGTAATCCCGGTGGAAGATGCTCTATACTTCGCTAGACAAACTGACTGCGAACATCTTGCTGAAGTTGCAGTGATGTTGTGTCAATGCTTTGCAACTACAGCACTTACACAATGACGTTAAAGATAACCAA